>NZ_JBHYVA010000157.1:7249-14329 GCF_042750055.1 Streptomyces sp. NPDC059456 | reverse complement strand
CCTCACGCGCCGGCGGGGGCCGTCATGCACCCGTACCGCGCAGAGCGGACAGCTGGGCCGTGAACCAGTCCGCCGGCGGGAGCGCCGTGGCCGCGGCCGCCAGCCGCTTCGTACGCTCCAGCCGCTCGCCCGCCGGCATGGACAGCGCCGTGTGCAAGGCCTGCGCCGTCGCCGTGACGTCGTACGGGTTCACCGTCAGCGCGTCCTCGCGGAGTTCCTCGTACGCCCCCGCCCCCGACGACAGCACGAGCGCGCACCCCGCCTCCGACACCACCGGGATCTCCTTCGCCACCAGGTTCATCCCGTCCCGCACCGGGTTGACCAGTGCCACGTCCGCCAGCCGGTACGCGGCCAGCGAGCGCGCGAAATCGTCCTCGACGGACACCAGCACCGGCTGCCAGTCCGCCGTCCCGAACTCCGCGTTGATCTCCGCCGCCAGCTCCCGCACCGACTGCGTGTACGCGCGGTAGACCTCCAGGTCCTGCCGCGACGGGTACGCCGAGGCCAGGTGGACCACCCGCCCGCGCCACTCGGGGTGCGTGGTGAGCAGCTCCCGGTAGGCCAGCAGCCCGCGCAGGATGTTCTTCGACAGCTCGGTGCGGTCCACGCGGACGATCGTCGCCCGGTCGCCGACCTCGGCCCGCAGGGCGGCCAGCTTGTCGTCCACCACCGGCCGGTGCGCGAGCGCGCGCAGATCGTCCGCGTCGACGCCCAGGGGGTACTGCCGCACCTCGGTGAAGCGCCGCGGACCGTACCCCGACCCGTCGGCGGCCGTCCTGCGGTGGTGCACCCCCCGCTCGGGGACGCCGGCGGGCAGGTACGGCATGGCGACGCCCTCGTCGTCGTCCAGATCCGCCCCGGTGATGAACTCCTGCGCCCAGCGCCAGGTGTGGAAGCCCAGCTGGTCCGCGCCGAGCATGCCCCGCACGAGCTGCCCGCGCACGTCGTCCGGCAGCATGGCGAGGAACTCCCGCGAGGCCCACGGCGTGTGCGTGAAGTGCGCGATGCGCAGGTCGGGCCGCAGCTCGCGCAGCTGCCCCGGCACCAGTGCCAGGTGGTAGTCCTGCACCAGGACCAGGGCGCCCTCGGCGGCCTCCTCGGCCAGGGCCTCGGCGAAGGCCCGGTTGTAGGCGGTGTACGAGTCCCAGCGCCGCCGGAACTCCGCGTCGAAGACCGGCTCGCGCGGGACGTCGTAGAGGTGGTGGTGGGTGAACCACAGCACCGAGTTCGCGATGCCGTTGTACGCGTCGTCGTACGTGGTGGGATCGATGTCCAGCATCCGGACGCCGGGCTCCGAGACGCCCCGGCCGACCGCCTCCCGGTCCGCGTCCGACAGTGCCGCGCAGATCCACAGCGCCTCCGGCTGCCGGGCGAGCGCGGCGGAGAGGCCGGAGACGAGACCGCCGCCGCCGCGCCGGGCCGTGAGGGTGCCGTCGTCGGCGAGGACGTAGGAGAGCGGGCCGCGGTTCGCTGCAACGAGTACCTGGGAAGCCATGCCGCGAACCTAGCCCGGGGCCCGCCCGCTCAAACGTCAGTTCCCTCACGCCACCCTGCGGCCGGAGTACTCCTTGACCTCGGCCATCGGCGGCCGCTCCTCCGTGTCCACGGCGTACGTCCGCGGCACGAACCCGTTCGGCCCGCGCTCGAACTGGGTCAGCTCCGGGCGCACCAGGTGCCCGCGCGAGAGGCGCAGCTGCGCCGTGCGGTAGATCGCCGCGGCCATGCGGCCCAGCGCCCGGCCGTCCTGATGGCGGTGCAGCCGTACGCCGACGTCCACCTGGGCCAGCGCGTCCAGCCCGACGGTGTGCAGCGCGTCGACCAGCAGGCCCAGCTCGACGCCGTACCCGACGGGGAAGGGCAGGCGTTCCAGCAGGGAGCGGCGCACGGCGTACTCGCCGCCCAGCGGCTGGACGAACCCGGCCAGCTGCGGCCAGTGCAGGTTCAGCAGCGGCCGGGCGACCAGCTCGGTCACCCGGCCCCCCTGGGCCGGGACCTTGCCGGGGGCGGGCCCGTCGGCGTCCGCGCCGAAGGGGCGGTCGTACATCGCCTTGACGAACTGCACGTCCGGCTCCGTCAGCAGCGGGCCGACGATCCCGGACACGAACGCCGACGAGAAGTCCCGCAGGTCGGCGTCCACGAAGCAGACGATGTCACCCGTGGTCACCAGCAGCGAGCGCCACAGCACCTCGCCCTTGCCGGGCAGGGCCGGGATCCGCGGCAGGATCTCGTCGCGGTGCACCACCCGGGCGCCGGCCTTCGCCGCCACCTCCGCGGTCCGGTCGGTGGAGCCCGAGTCGATCACGATCAGTTCGTCGACGAGCGGCACCGCCGGCCCGTCGATCAGATCGCGCCGGATCACCTCGACGATGGCGCCGACCGTCTCCTCCTCGTCGAGCGCGGGCAGCACGACGCTGACCGTGGTGCCCGCCGCCCGCTTGGCGCAAAGCAGCTGGTCGAGCGGTCGGTCGGCCGCGGACCAGGAGCGGTCCGCAAACCAGCGCTCCACCTCTTCCAGCACGTTCGGCACTCCTCGGTATTCGTCGGCGCTCGGCATTTTCAGCCGAAAAGTGATCCATCTCGCGGTTCGGACGGCTGTCTCAACCACCCGGACCTTCAGTTACAGTCTTGAACAACGCGAAGGACCACCGCATGCCGGGGGTCCCCGCGCACAAACGCCCGGCCGCGCCATGGAGCGCGCGATCCGGTGCCATACCGCTCATCCAGAGGGGCAGAGGGACACGGCCCGTTGAAGCCCCGGCAACCCTCCAGTCGGTTCTCGCGCTTGCTTGCAGCAGCGGGGTCCCCGGCTAGGGAAGGTGCCAATTCCGTCTCATGGCGAAGTGCGCCATGGGGAAGATGAGGAGAAAGGGCCTCGCCATCATGGCTGCACAGACTGTTGCCACCTCTGTCGATCTCGGACCTGCCACCGGCCTCTCGTGTCGTGAGTGCGGTACCCGTTTCGAACTCGGACCCATCTTCGCCTGCGTCGAGTGCTTCGGTCCGCTCGAAGTCGCCTACGACCTCCCGGCCGGCGACCCCGAGGCGCTGCGCGCCGCGATCGAGGCCGGCCCCAACAACATCTGGCGCTACGCCCCGCTGCTGCCCGTCCCCGCCGACGTGGCCTCCAAGCCCAGCCTGAACCCCGGCTTCACCAAGCTCGTCGACGCGCAGAACCTGGCCAAGGAGCTCGGCGTCACCGGCAAGCTGTACGTCAAGGACGACTCCGGCAACCCGACGCACTCCTTCAAGGACCGCGTCGTGGCCATCGCCGTCGAGGCCGCCCGCGCGTTCGGCTTCACCACCCTGTCCTGCTCCTCCACCGGCAACCTGGCCGGCGCCGTCGGCGCCGCGGCCGCCCGGGCCGGATTCCGCTCCTGCGTGTTCATCCCGCACGACCTGGAGCAGGGCAAGGTCGTCATGGCCGGTGTGTACGGCGGCGACCTCGTCGGCATCGAGGGCAACTACGACGACGTCAACCGTTTCTGCTCCGAGCTCATCGGCGACCCGCTGGGCGAGGGCTGGGGCTTCGTCAACGTCAACCTGCGCCCCTACTACGGCGAGGGTTCCAAGACCCTGGCGTACGAGATCTGCGAGCAGCTCGGCTGGCAGCTGCCCGACCAGATCGTGATCCCGATCGCGTCCGGCTCGCAGCTGACGAAGATCGACAAGGGTCTCCAGGAGCTGATCAAGCTCGGTCTGGTCGAGGACAAGCCGTACAAGATCTTCGGCGCCCAGGCCGAGGGCTGCTCCCCGGTGTCCACCGCCTTCAAGGCCGGCCACGACGTGGTCCGCCCGCAGAAGCCGAACACCATCGCCAAGTCGCTCGCCATCGGCAACCCGGCCGACGGCCCGTACGTCCTGGACATCGCCCGCCGCACCGGCGGCTACGTCGAGGACGTCACCGACGAGCAGGTCGTCGAGGCCATCAAGATCCTCGCGCAGACCGAGGGCATCTTCGCCGAGACCGCGGGCGGCGTCACCGTCGGCGTGACCCGCAAGCTCATCGAGAACGGGCAGCTCGACCCGGCGCTGACCACGGTCGTCCTCAACACCGGCGACGGCCTCAAGACCCTGGAGGCGGTGGCCGCGGACAGCGGGCAGACCGCCACCATCCGCCCGAGCCTGGACGCGTTCCGCGCCGCCGGCCTGGCCTGACCATCCCCCCTCGCCCTACCGGAAAGGCAGTAGCGCCATGAGCGTCAACGTCCGCATCCCCACCATCCTGCGCACCTACACCGGCGGCCAGGCCGAGGTCACGGCCGAGGGCGCGAACCTCTCCGAGGTCATCGCGTCCCTGGAGGCGAGCCACCCGGGCATCGCCGCGCGCGTCCTGGACGACCAGGGCAAGCTGCGCCGCTTCGTGAACGTCTACGTCAACGACGACGACGTGCGCTTCGAGGGCGGTCTGGACGCCGTGACGCCGGACGGCGCGGGTGTTTCGATCATTCCCGCCGTCGCCGGGGGCTGCTGACGCACGAACCTGAATTACCCCCTCCGGTAAAAGCGGAGGGGGTAATTCTGCTTGGTTGGGCGCGGTAGAGTTGGGGAAGTCCCCTCCGCTGGACTTGCCCGCCGCATATGAGCGGGTCGCGTGAGGGTTGACATTGAGTCAATGTCCGGGTGCGGTATGGGGCTTTGGCGAGATATGCCGGGTCCGAGTTGCCCGGGAATATGCCAACTTTTCACTCTATTTCAATGTATCCCCGTGTCCAGAATTCTCGTCGGATTGACCTGTTGCAGACAGCAGCGGTGCAGATACATTCAGCCCCGGTCGAGGCGTTCCGGCGCAAGTTCTGACCCGGGACCGCGAAGTGCGGTCCCGCGCAAGGGCCAGTAATAGGGGAGTTAGGCATGGCTCAGGGCACCGTCAAGTGGTTCAACGCGGAGAAGGGCTACGGCTTCATCGCGGTCGACGGTGGTGCGGATGTGTTCGTCCACTACAGCGCCATCCAGATGGACGGGTACCGCACCCTTGAAGAGGGTCAGCGGGTCGAGTTCGAGATCTCGCAGGGCCAGAAGGGTCCGCAGGCGGACATGGTCAAGCTCGCCGTCTAGTCCCGGCGCGATCGACCACCGACGCATACACACGAGGGCCCGCATCCTTGAGGAGGGATGTGGGCCCTCGTGGCGTGTCCGCCCCCGGGGCGTGGGTGAACCGCCCCCCGCTCCCCGAAGCCGCTTGCACTCGGAGGGGTCGAGTGCTAATCATTGGCGTTAGCACTCTCGTGCTGAGAGTGCTACTACACAGGACCGGGTCGGTGAGGCCCGCAGGGTCCGGCGGGAAGGAACCGCCGGGCACGCAGGCCGTCCGTCGCGGGCGCGGGCGCGGTCCGGAGCAATCCAACCCTCCCCTCGCGCCGTCGGTGCAGGGGGAACCCCAGTCCTGGAGGACCACTTCAGATGGCCAAGATCATTGCGTTCGACGAGGAGGCCCGGCGCGGTCTCGAGCGCGGGATGAACCAGCTCGCCGACGCCGTCAAGGTCACCCTTGGCCCCAAGGGTCGCAACGTCGTCCTTGAGAAGAAGTGGGGCGCCCCCACGATCACCAACGATGGTGTCTCCATCGCCAAGGAGATCGAGCTCGAGGACCCGTACGAGAAGATCGGCGCCGAGCTGGTCAAGGAAGTCGCCAAGAAGACGGACGACGTCGCGGGCGACGGTACGACCACCGCCACCGTGCTCGCCCAGGCGCTCGTCCGCGAGGGCCTGCGCAACGTGGCCGCCGGCGCCAACCCGATGGCCCTCAAGCGCGGCATCGAGAAGGCCGTCGAGGCCGTCTCCGGCGCCCTGCTGGAGCAGGCGAAGGATGTCGAGACCAAGGAGCAGATCGCTTCCACGGCCTCCATCTCCGCCGCCGACACCCAGATCGGCGAGCTCATCGCCGAGGCCATGGACAAGGTCGGCAAGGAAGGCGTCATCACCGTCGAGGAGTCCCAGACCTTCGGTCTGGAGCTGGAGCTCACCGAGGGCATGCGCTTCGACAAGGGCTACATCTCGGCGTACTTCGCCACCGACATGGAGCGTATGGAGGCGTCCCTGGACGACCCGTACATCCTCATCGTCAACTCCAAGATCGGCAACGTGAAGGACCTCCTTCCGCTGCTCGAGAAGGTCATGCAGTCCGGCAAGCCGCTGCTGATCATCGCCGAGGACGTCGAGGGCGAGGCCCTGTCGACCCTGGTCGTCAACAAGATCCGCGGCACCTTCAAGTCCGTCGCCGTCAAGGCCCCGGGCTTCGGCGACCGCCGCAAGGCCATGCTCGGTGACATCGCCATCCTCACGGGCGGCACGGTCATCTCCGAGGAGGTCGGCCTCAAGCTGGAGAACGCGGGCCTCGACCTGCTCGGCCGCGCCCGCAAGGTCGTCATCTCCAAGGACGAGACCACGATCGTCGACGGTGCCGGTGACAGCGACCAGGTCCAGGGTCGCGTCAACCAGATCCGCGCCGAGATCGAGAACTCCGACTCGGACTACGACCGCGAGAAGCTCCAGGAGCGCCTCGCGAAGCTGGCCGGCGGCGTGGCCGTCATCAAGGCCGGCGCCGCGACCGAGGTGGAGCTCAAGGAGCGCAAGCACCGCATCGAGGACGCCGTCCGCAACGCGAAGGCGGCCGTCGAGGAGGGCATCGTCGCCGGTGGTGGCGTGGCCCTGCTCCAGGCCTCCGCGGTCTTCGAGAAGCTCGACCTGTCGGGTGACGAGGCGACCGGCGCCAACGCCGTGAAGCTCGCCCTGGAGGCCCCGCTCAAGCAGATCGCCGTCAACGGTGGTCTCGAGGGTGGCGTCGTCGTGGAGAAGGTCCGCAACCTGACCGTCGGCTGGGGCCTGAACGCCGCGACCGGCGAGTACGTGGACATGATCGCCGAGGGCATCATCGACCCGGCGAAGGTCACGCGCTCCGCTCTGCAGAACGCCGCGTCCATCGCCGCGCTGTTCCTGACGACCGAGGCCGTCATCGCCGACAAGCCGGAGAAGGCCGCCGCTGGCGCGCCGGGCGGCATGCCGGGCGGTGACATGGACTTCTGATCGGCCCCTGGCTGATCGGCTGTTCTTCGACCGAGGGCGGCACTCCCCGTACAGGGG
>NZ_JBHYVA010000157.1:0-7239 GCF_042750055.1 Streptomyces sp. NPDC059456 | reverse complement strand
GGGGGTTTACTCGCTATAGTCCGGCCCCCGGGCTTTGGCGGAGTTATCCCCCCCCGGGGGGCCACCCCCCGTACAGGGGGTGCCGCCCTCGGGCGTTTCCCGGTCCGCTGGAAGCCGGTGGTGTCGAGCGAGCAGTCGAAGGGCTCGGGGATCTGCAGGGGCTTGCCGAAGGACACCCTCGTACGCGAGCGGTATCCCCGGATGAGCTCGGCCTTGAAGCCGTCTGGCGTGTCCATCTCCTCGGCGGTCGGCGGTGCGCAGGAGCGTTTCGAACGCCGGCGGTGCCGCCTGCTCCATCGGTGTGGCCCGTTCGGTCATGATCGTCACCGTTGTCCTCCGCGCGGCGTGCCGTGCACCGGGCGTGAGCCCCGTTCCAGGCCAGTGGCGGGAGGACGGTCCCGCCCGGTCCCCGGGACGGGTCACCATCGAACGGGTGGCTTTGGTTGACTGGGGGGATGAGCGAGTTGTTCGTGAAGATCTGCGGGTTGAAGACCGGGCCGGACGTCGACGTGGCCGTGGGCGCCGGGGCCGATGCCGTCGGGTTCGTCTTCGCTCCGGGGAGCCCCCGTACGATCGGCGCCGGCGCGGCGCGGGAGCTCGCGGCCCGGGTGCCGGACCCCGTGCTCACCGTCGGGGTGTTCCGCGGGCAGCCGGTCGACGAGGTGCTGCGGCTGACCGAGGAGAGCGGCGTACGGGGAGTGCAGCTGCACGGCGACGAGGGCCCGGAGTACTACGAGGCGCTGCGCGCCGAGGGCCGGACCCTGCTGCGGGCCACCGCCCTGCACGTCGGCCGGTGCGGGGAGTACGGCGAGGACCTGCTGCTGATCGACGCGCCCGACCCCGGCTCCGGCAAGCCGTGGAACTGGGGTTCCGCGGAGTTCACCGCGCCCGAGGGACGCTGGCTGCTGGCCGGCGGGCTGACCCCGCACAGCGTGCGCGAGGCCGTGGAGACCACCGGCGCCTGGGGCGTGGACGTGTCCAGCGGCGTCGAGAGCGCGCGCGGCGTCAAGTCCCCGGACCTGATCCGCGCCTTCATCGACGCCGCCCGCGGCTGATCCGGGCGCGGGGGGGGGGGGGGGCGTGCGCGGGGGGGGCGGCTTCGGGGCCCCCCCCCCCGGCGCCGCCGACCCGACCGCGCCGGACCTCGTACGCCGCTGCTACCGCACCGGCCGGGTCTGGCGCGGCGCCCTGCTGGAGAACGCCCGCTATCCCGACACCGCCGCCGAGGTCCTCGTGCTGCGGACCGGGCGCCCGCTGGCCGTGCCCGCCACCGTCCTGGCCGGGTACGACGGCTCGGCGGGGCGGGGGGCGCTGCGCTGGCTCGCGCGCCAGGCGGAGCTGGCCGACCGGATCGGCGCCCGCTTCGAGGTCGCCGAACCGGCGGGACACCTGGTCATGCTGGACCGCCCGGACCGGGTGGCCCGGGCGGTCCTGGACGCCGCGGTGCCGTGGGGGTGGCCGTAGCCGTGGCCGTGGCCGTGGCCGTGACCGCCGCGGTGCCGCGGTCGTCGGCGTGCGGGCGGGGTCAGCGCCTCGCGTAGACCTTCTCGACGAAGCCCGCCAGCTGGTGCTCGTCGAGGTGCTGGGCCAGGTCGGCCTCGCTGATCATGCCGACCAGCTTCTTGTCCCTGATGACCGGGAGCCGCTTGATCCGGTGGCTCTCCATCTCGTCCAGCACATCGGTGACGTCGGCGCCCGCGTCGATCCAGCGCGGGGTGCCCTGAGCCATGTCACCGCAGGTCATCTCGGCCGGGTTCAGCCCCTGGGCCACACAGTTCACGACGATGTCGCGGTCGGTGATGATGCCGCACAGCCGTTCGTCGGCATCGCTGATGGGCAGGGCGCCCACGTTGAGCCGGCTCATCAGCCGGGCGGCCTCGTCCAGGGTCGCGGTGGCCGGGAGCCACTGGGCCCCGGGATGCATGATGTCTGCCGCTGTGGTCATTGCCGCCTCCTGAGCATGCCGGTGCGGCCGGACGCGGACGCGCCCGTCCCGGCACCCTCGGGAGGCCGGTGGGTGGGAGGGCCTGATGAGGGCGCCTCCCACCACCGTACGGGCGTGGCCCGTCACCCGCGCGGTGCGGCCCCGCGCTGTTTCAGCATGTCCGCCATGAGGGTGAGCTCCGACTGCTGCGCCTCGACCATGCCCCGGGCCAGCGCCCGCTCGGCGGGGGTCTCGCACTGCTCCGCACAGCCCCGGGCCATCGCGACACCGCCCTTGTGGTGGTCGGTCATCAGCTGGAGGAACAGCACCTCCGCGTCCCGGCCCTCGGCTGCGCCGAGCTGCGCCAGCTCCTCCTTGGTGGCCATGCCGGGCATCAGCGCGCCGGGTTTGGTGACGGCGCCGCCCATGTCGTGGCCGCCCATGTCCTGCCCGGCCATGTCGTGCCCGGCCATGTCGTGCCCGGCCATGTCGTGCCCGCTCATGTCGTGGCCACTCATGTCGTGGCCACCCGTGTCGTGTCCGGCGTGCCCCCCGCCCTGCTGCTCCGGGGAGGCCATCCAGGACATCGGCGGCTCGCCGGCAACCACCTTCGGCAGCCCCCACAGGTCCAGCCAGCCCAGCAGCATGCCCCGCTGGTTGGCCTGCGTATTGGCGATGTCGTAGGCCAGCCCGCGGACCGCCTCGTCCGTGGTGCGGTCCCGCACGATGAACGACATCTCCACCGCCTGCTGGTGGTGCACGGCCATGTCCCGGGCGAAGCCCGCGTCCGGCGAGTACTGGCCCGGCGCGCGGGCCGACGTACCGGAACCCTCGCCTTCGCCGCCGCTCGCGGAGGCGACCGTGGCCGCCACCGCGAACAGCAGCGCGAGCAGGACGGCCGTCCCGGCCACCCAGTACGTACGGGTCGTACGGGCCGTACGGGTCACTTCTCGGCCAGCCCGTTGGTGCAGGCCGCGCCCGGCTCGGGGGTCTGCGGGCCCTGCACGTACTTGGTGAAGAACTGGGCGACGCGGGGGTCGTCCGCCTTGTCCACGGTCAGCTGCTTGCCCCAGGCGCTCAGCATGATCGTGCCGGCCTGCTCCTTGTCCGGGCTCATCAGCGTGTACGGGGTCTTGGACACGGTCCCCGCGAGGGTGTCCAGGTCGCCCTTCGACGCCTTCTCGTTGTACGTCACCCAGACCGCGCCGTGCTCCAGCGAGTGAACGGCGTTCACCTCGGGGACCGGGTTCTTGTAGACGTCGCCGTTGCAGTTCATCCAGCGGGGGCTGTGGTCGCCGCCGACCGGCGGGTTCATCGGGTACGTCACCGGGGTCTCGACGTGGTTGCGGCCCAGCGTCTTCGCGTCCCAGCTCTGCTCGCCGGTCACCGGGGCCTTGCGGGCCGCCGCCGCGGAGTTCGCCTTGTCCTTCTTGTCGATCATCACCCAGGCGCCGAAACCGATCAGTCCGGCGGTGACGGCCGCCGCGGCCGTGACCGCGAGGACCGCGTTGCGCCGGTCGCGGGAGCGTTCGGCGCGGCGCATCTCGGCTATGCGGGCCTGGGGGGAGTTGCCGTCGTACGGGGTCCTGCTGGCCATGTGCCCTGAATCCTTCTGCTGAGGGGGGTGGAGGATGGATCCGGTGGAGCGCGGTACGGCGCCCGGACCGGTCAGGTCCGCAGCACTTGGAGGGCATGGAGGTCGGGGGCGCGGGCGAGCGTCCCGGCCGGCCGGGACGGCCCGGCACCGGCGGTGCGCGCGACGGGCGGCGGGGCCGAGCCCGGCAGGGTCACGGCGGGCGGCGGGGCGGGCAGTACGCCACGGGCCACGTGCGAGAACGGGGAGCAGCCCGGCAGCTCGCCCGGGGACACGCAGACGGCGTGCGCCCCGTGCCCGCGCACGGCGCTCGCCGCGCCCGGCCCGCCGGCCCCGGACGCACCGGCCCCGGACACGCCCGTCACGGCGTGCGGATCGCCCGGCCGGACGCACAGGAACAGCGCTCCGAACAGCACGGAAAGGGCGACCACGATGACGGCGCGCCGACGTACGTGACGCCCGATGCGCGCGTGTCGTGTGTGCTCCCGGCCCCCCATGGGCGCAGATGGTAATGCTCATGACGGGCCCGAGGTCAGTGCGGGGGTGCCACCAGCTTTCAAGGGTGCGTAATGTGGCGGAAACCGCGGCTGGCGATACTGGGCCCGCCCGACTGTGCCCCCGCCCTCGGGGGAGGTGGTACACAGGCCGTCTGAACTGCGAGGATGAAGGCATGGACAAGCAGCAGGAATTCGTCCTCCGGACGCTTGAGGAGCGCGACATCCGCTTCGTGCGCCTGTGGTTCACCGACGTACTGGGCTTCCTGAAGTCCGTCGCGGTCGCCCCCGCCGAGCTGGAGCAGGCCTTCGACGAGGGCATCGGTTTCGACGGCTCGGCCATCGAGGGCTTCGCGCGGGTCTACGAGTCCGACATGATCGCCAAGCCGGACCCCAGCACGTTCCAGATACTGCCGTGGCGCGCCGAGGCCCCCGGGACCGCCCGGATGTTCTGCGACATCCTGATGCCGGACGGCTCCCCCTCCTTCGCCGACCCGCGGTACGTGCTCAAGCGCATCCTGAACAAGACCTCCGACCTGGGCTTCACCTTCTACACCCACCCCGAGATCGAGTTCTTCCTGCTGAAGGACAAGCCGCTCGACGGGACCCGCCCGGTGCCGGCCGACAACTCCGGCTACTTCGACCACACTCCGCAGAACGTCGGCATGGACTTCCGCCGCCAGGCGATCACCATGCTCGAATCGATGGGCATCTCGGTCGAGTTCAGCCACCACGAGGGCGCCCCGGGCCAGCAGGAGATCGACCTCCGCTACGCCGACGCGCTGTCCACGGCCGACAACATCATGACCTTCCGCCTCGTCATGAAGCAGGTCGCGCTCGAACAGGGCGTCCAGGCCACCTTCATGCCGAAGCCGTTCTCCGAGTACCCGGGCTCGGGCATGCACACCCACCTCTCCCTCTTCGAGGGGGACCGCAACGCCTTCTACGAGTCGGGCGCCGAGTACCAGCTCTCCAAGGTCGGCCGCTCCTTCATCGCGGGCCTGCTGCGCCACGCGGCGGAGACCGCGGCGGTCACCAACCAGTGGGTCAACTCGTACAAGCGCATCTGGGGCGGCTCCTCCCGCACGGCCGGCTCGGGCGGCGAGGCCCCGTCGTACATCTGCTGGGGCCACAACAACCGCTCGGCCCTGATCCGCGTCCCGATGTACAAGCCGGGCAAGACGGGCTCCTCCCGCGTCGAGGTCCGCTCGATCGACTCCGGCGCCAACCCGTACCTCACGTACGCGGTCCTCCTGGCGGCCGGCCTCAAGGGCATCGAGGAGGGCTACGAACTCCCGGCGGGCGCCGACGACGACGTCTGGGCCCTCTCCGACGCCGAACGCCGCGCGATGGGCATCGAACCCCTCCCGCAGAACCTCGGCGAGGCCATCTCCCTGATGGAGCGCAGCGAACTGGTCGCCGAAACCCTCGGCGAACACGTCTTCGACTTCTTCCTGCGCAACAAGAAGCAGGAGTGGGAGGAGTACCGCTCGGAGGTCACGGCCTTCGAACTGCGGAAGAACCTGCCGGTGCTGTAACCCGCGGGTGGCCGGAGCTCCGGGCCGGTGGTCGTCGACCGTCGGCCCGGGGGCTTGTCCGGGGGGTGCTCACTTGCTTCGGCCGCCGAAGTGGCCGCTGAGTTTGGCGGCGTTTCCGAAGCGGTCCACGAGCGTGGGGTCGATGGTGGTCGCCACGAGTCCGACGAGCAGGAAGAGGAACGTCTCGACGGCGGGATTCGCGGACGTTGCGAACCAGGAGAGCGGGTCGGCGAGGATGGCCCAGGCCGAGCCGAGGATGAAGAGGATCCCCGTGACCTGGCGGACGCCCCGGGCGACCCGCTTGCGGGTCAGTTCCCTTCCGGAGACCTCGATGGCGAGGTTCCCCCAGTTCCCGTGAGCGGCATCGACGAGGCCGAGGGTGAAGGCGCGGCTCATTTCGTCCAGGCCTTCGCCCGAGGCGGCTTTGGCCTTCCACGCGCGTGCGGCGGCCGCCACCCCGTCGCACAGTGCGAAGACCGCCGCGTCCGCGGCGCCGTCCCCGGTGCGCAGGCTCCTCTTCCAGCGGCCCTCCGCCAGTGCGGCCAGCCGTTCCAGTCCGGCCAGGATGTGCAGCCTGCCGGGGCTCGCCAGGTAGGGGCGGAAAGCCCCTTCGCCCTCCGGCGTCGGGTCTGCCGCCGCGGACCGGGCGAGGAGTGACAGGTCGAACAGTTCGAGCAGGATCAGTGAGGACGCGAGGGCGCCGGCCGGTTCCCTGGGGCCCACTCTCGAAGGCACCGCGCCGGCGGCGGACACGACCAGCCGCCACAGGACCACCATGGCGAACGCCTTCAGTGCGTAGAGGGCGCACACGTCCGCGTGTGCCGCATTGTTCAGGGGCATGTCCTGGTACGCGCTCTGCGGGGCGGTGGCCCATTCCAGGATCCAGGGCCGCCACTCCTGGCGGAGCGTCAGGCAGACCGCGGCCGCGACGGCGACGAGGCGCCAGAGGGTTTCCGTCCAGGGCGCGACGAGACGTGCGGCGGCCAGCGCCACACGGTGGAGGCAGAGGAGGAGGAAGCACAGGAGGCCGATGGTGATGACGCCCGTGGCGGGGAAGCCGTTGAAGTCGGAGATCGCGAACATCCAGGGCCGGATGACCCATATCGGCAGCACGCAGGTGACGAAGAGTGCCGGCAGCACGAAGCCCGGGTGGGTGTAGCGGAATTCGTGCACCACCGTCGCCCAGCTCGCCCTGGAATGGGTGCTCCAGTGCGCTGACCGCACGGCGCGCCGCACCGCCGCCGCGTCTTCGGGGGAAAGGTCCTCCAGAGCGTCGACCCCGCGGGCACGGGCGTCGGCGTGCACCCCCAGTTGCTCGGTGCGCCTCTCGGTCAACGCCTCGAACGCCGCGATGCGTTCCTCGTACCAGAGGTCGGCGACTTCGCTCGTGCGCTGCGGCGGGGGGTCTTCGGGATGGCGCATCGACCACCAGTGGACCGCTCTGCGGCGTAAGGCGGTCCGGACTCTGGCCGGTGCCTGCGAGAGAGCGGGCCGCTGCTGCCGGCCGGACGTGTGCGACGGGTGGCCCCCCGGGTCCGTCATCCCGATTCCCCCTGTTCGGAGTGACTGCGTACCGCGCGACGTTAACGCACGGCTGTCGGGACCCGGGGCGCGGAGGTCAGGTCCGGGGGAGGGCCGGGTGCCAGGTGGTGCGGGTGGGTTGGGTGGGGTCCGGGGTGGCGGGTGGGG
>NZ_JBHYVA010000156.1:0-14390 GCF_042750055.1 Streptomyces sp. NPDC059456 | reverse complement strand
AGATCAAGTGGGGCCTGGACTACATGAACTCCCGCTACGGCAGCCCGGTCGGCGCCTGGAACTTCTGGCAGGCCAACCACTGGTACTAAGCCACCACCCCGGTGGAAACCGTACGAACAGACGCTCGGCCGAGATTCTCCGGCCGGGCGTTTTGCGTGGGCGCACCGCCGTCGCGCTCGAAAGGTCGCGGGGACCGCCAGTCGCTAGAATGGTCCCATCAGGCCCGCACCGTGCAGGCATCCGTGCGGGCCGTTCTCCCGCAGACGGCGCGGACAGCGATCCGCGTGCCGTCCGTACCGGGACAACTCCCTTCGCTGGCACAGGAGTCGGCACCATGACCAACGTCCTGACCCGGGCGGCGACCATCGCTGCCGCCATGCTCTTCGCCACCACGGGCGCCGCAGTGGGCGCCACCCAGGCATCCGCCCTGCCGAGTGCCCCCGCCTGCCGCGTGGCCGACCTGAACCTGGCCATCGGCGGCCCGGACGGCGCCGCGGGCTCCCTCTACTACCCGATAAACTTCACCAACACCTCGACCCACACCTGCGCGTTGCGCGGCTACCCGGGCGTCAGCGTCGTGGACGTCCGGCACCACCAGATCGGGACCTCCGCGATCCGCACCGGCGAACCGGTGGACGCTGTCGCCGTCCGGCCCGGCGACAGCGTGAGCGCCGTCCTGCGGACCAACAGCGAGGGCGTGGCGGCGGGCTGCCGGCCGACGTCGACGTACGTCAAGGTCTACCCGCCGAACAGCTACCAGGCCGTGCAGATCCCCTACCACCTGCGGGTGTGCGGAGCCTTCGAGATCAGCCCGGTGCAGGCCGGCGACTGAGCACCGAGGAGTCCGGGGTCCTCGAGAGAAACCGATCGACACCCTGATCGGGATGGCGTTGGCTGCTCGGCATGACGCAACTGCGTACCGATCGACTCCTGCTCCGCCGGTGGCGGGCGTCCGACCTCGAACCGTGGGCGGCGATGAACGCCGATCCCCACGTCCGGGAACACCTGGGCGAGCTGCTCACGCGCGAACAGAGCGATGCCGTGGTGGAGCTCATGCAGACTCGGTTCGACGAGCGGGGATTCGGATGGTGGGCACTCGAACTACGGGAAACCGGTGCTTTCGTGGGCCGCGCCGGCCTCGACCGGGTGGACGCGGAGATGCCGTTCGAAGGGGTGGACATCGGGTGGCGGCTGACGCGCTCGGCATGGGGCCGCGGTTATGCCACCGAGGCGGCAAAGGCCTGTCTGGCCTTCGGCTTCGAGACCCTCGGGCTGCCGGAGATCGTGGCGTCGACGACGGTCCGCAACCTCCGTTCCCAGGCGGTGATGCGCCGCATCGGCATGACCCGGAACCCGGCCGACGACTTCGAGGACCCGAGCGTCCCCGAAGGACCGCTCCGCCGGTGCGTGTTGTACCGGATCGCCCGCAACGCGCCCGGCTCCTGCGGCCCTGCGGCGGGTTGAGCGCGGAGGGTACGGGCGCCGGAGTTCAGGGAACGGTGCGTTCGACGGTGGAGTGCACCCGCACCAGTGACGGCGACGCGGGAGCCGACGCGAAGCCGAAGCGCACGGGCGGGGTGACGGGGGCCAGGGGGCCGAGGTCGGCCCCGTCGAGGCAGGCCCGGGCCGTGACGATCGGCCACAGGTCGCCGGCCGCGTACCACTGGCGGCATCCGGGGCGCGAGCTGCCCCGCGTCCGTACGCCGGTCAGCAGGCGGGCGGGTCCGTCGGCGACGGCCGCCCACAGCGGAAGCCGGGCGAGCGGGCGGGGAACGGCCCGCAGGGCCAGGCCGAGGGCCCTGCGACGCCCGATCCGGAAGCACAGGTCGAGGGGTCCCGCCGCGACCTCCCACACCCCGTCGTGCCGGTCCACGCGCACCGGAGCCGTCCGGACCTCGTCGAACTGGTACACCCCGCCGATGTACTCGGCCGTCCCGGCGGTGGGCGCCAGCAGAGTGCGCCATCCGTCGGCGCGCTCCAGCATCACGTCACTGAACGCCCCGAACGGTGACCTGGGCCAGTGGCCCACGACCACGCGCGTGCCGGAGCGCGTTCCGACGGCGGCGATCCAGCCGTCGAACGTCAGCCGTTCTGATCCCACACCCCACGCGTACCCCGTGACCCGGCCGCGCATGCCGGCCGCCGGTCAGCCGCGGCGTTGCCACTCCTGCGCCAGCAGGCGGTACGAGCGGACCCGGTCCGCGTGCCCGTGGGTGATCGTCGTGATCAGCAGCTCGTCCGCGCCCGTGGCCTCCTGCAGCCGCTCCAGGTGGTCGGCGACGGTCCGGGCCGAGCCCACGAACTGCGTTTCCACCCGGTCCGCCACCAGCTCGCCGTCCTCCCGCGACCAGGGCAGGGCACGCGCCTGGCCGGGCGTGGGATAGGGGATCGCGCCCTCGGCCGTGCGGATGCTGCGCACCCAGGGCGCGTACCCGGTGGCCAGCTCGCGGGCCGTCGCGTCGTCCTCGGCGACCACCACGTCGGCCGAGACCGTCACGTACGGCCGGTCCAGCTCCGCGGACGGCTTGAAGGCGGCCCGGTACCCTTCCGCGGCTTCCAGCACCGTGGCCGGGCTGACGTGGTAATTCGCCGCGAAGCGCAGCCCGTTGCGGCCCGCGGTCTCCGCGCTCACCCCGCCGCTGCTGCCCAGGATCCACACCTGTACGTCGGCTCCCTCGCCGGGAACGGCGTGCGCCTCCACACCCTCCGGCGTACGGTACTCGCCGCGCAGCAGCGCGAGGACGTCGTCGACCTGCTCGGAGTAGTCCTGCGGCTGCGCGCCCGGCAGGCTGAGCAACTTCTGCTGGAGCGCCACCCGCGGGTGACCCAGCAGATGGGCGAAGGAGAACCGGTCCGGGATGCGCAGCCCGTTCGGGGCGTACCCGTCGACGACCGGGGTGGCTCGGACCGGCGGCGGCGCGGGCTCGTCCGCCCCCTCGTCCGGCGTCGGCCGGCGCCGCTGCGGCGGGCCCGCCGAGCGGCCCAGGCCCAGGTCCAGCCGCCCGGGGTGCAACGCGTCGATCAGGCCGAACTCCTCCACCGTCGACAGGGCGGTGCGGTGGCCGAGCTGCACGGCGCCGGAACCGATCCGGATGGTGCTGGTGGCGGAGGCGGTCAGGGCCAGGACGACCGCGGGGGAGGTCCCGGCGACGCCCGGGTTGAGGTGGTGCTCGGCGAACCAGTAGCGGGCGTAGCCGAACGCCTCGGTACGGCGGGCCAGGTCGATGCTGTTCTTGAGGGCCTCGGCGGCGGTCGAGCCGGACGTGACCGGGACGAGGTCGAGGACCCCGAGGGGGATTCCGGACATGGCCTGGCTCCTTACAGGTCGGGGAAGGACGGGTCGGGTATCTCCCGGCGCAGCACCGGGGCGATCTCCGACCGGAAGAGTTCGAGGGAGGAGCGGTGCTCCGCCTCGGGGAGCCCGCCCGCCTCGGCCTGCAGGTGCAGGACGGTGTGGCCGAACTCCGCGTGGTAGCGGTGGACCTTCTCGATCACCTGCTGGGGGCTGCCGATCAGCGCCGAGCTGCGCTCGACGAAGTCCTCCAGGGTCGCGAAGACCGGCTCCACGCCTTGTGCGCGGTGCGCCGCCAGGTACCGGGCGAAGGCCGGCCGGTACGCGGCGACGGCCTGCTGAGAGGTGCGCGCCGCGTGGTACCCGGCCGTGCCCGCACCGACGACGGCGTGCGCCGGGTCGTGCCCGTGGTGTTCCCAGCGCTCCCTGTAGTACCGGACGAGTTCCGCGTACGGGCCGATGGGATGGGTGACGTTCGCCGAGAACAGTGGGTCCCCGTAGCGTGCCGCCAGGTCCACCGACTCCCGGCTCGTCGCGCTGCCGTGCCAGACGCGCAGCCTGCGCTGGTACGGACGCGGCAGCACCTCCGCGCCGTTCAGCGCCGGGCGGAAGCGCGGTTCGGCGGTCACCTTGTCCTCGCGCCAGATCCGCCGGAACAGCTCGTAGCTCTCGGAGTTGCGCTCCCACTGGTCCTCGGGCGTCACGTGGAACAGCTCGCGCTGCGCCGTGCCGTTGCCCTTGCCGATCATCAGTTCCAGTCGGCCGCCGCTGAGGTGGTCCAGGGTCGCGTAGTCCTCGTACGCCCGCACCGGGTCCAGCAGGCTCAGCGTGGTGACCGCGGTGAAGAGCCGGATCCGGCTGGTCAGGGCGGCGATGTGGGCGAGCACCACCGGCGGGGAGGAGGACAGGAACGGCCGTTCGTGGCGCTCACCGACGCCGAACCCGTCGAAGCCGAGCTCCTCCGCGCGCAGGGCGCTCGCGACGACTTCGCGGAACCGCTGCCGGGTGGGGGGTGCGGCGCCCGTCACCGGGTCCGCGTCGTCGGTGATCAGGGTGATGGCCAGGAACTTCACGAGGCCGCCGCCCGCCGGCCGGCGGTGGCCCGGGGCACGGCGAGGCCCAGGTGGTCGCGCAGGGTGGTGCCCTCGTACTCGCTGCGGAAGACCCCGCGTTCCTGGAGCAGCGGGACGACGGTGTCGGCGAAGGCGTCGAGGCCGCCCGGGGTGATGTGCGGGACCAGGATGAAACCGTCGGCCGCGTCCGCCTGCACCAGCGTGTCGATCTGCTCGGCGACCGTCGCGGCCGAGCCGACGAAGGTCTGGCCGGAGGTGGTGGCGATGACCAGCTCCCGGATCGAGAGGTTCTTGGCCTCGGCGAGCGCGCGCCACTGCCGGGCGGTCTCGAGGGGGTCGCGGAACTGGCGCACGCTGGCGCGGCCGAGGGCGATGGTGTTCTCACCGGTCAGCGGGTCGACGTCGGGCAGGGGACCGTCGGGGTCGTAGCCGGACAGGTCCCGGTTCCACACGTGTTCGAGGTACTTGATCGCGGTCTGCCCGCTGACCTGGAGGCGGCGCACCTCGTGGGCGGCCTCGCGGGCTTCGGCGTCGGTGTCACCGAGGACGAACGTGGCCGCGGGCAGGATCTTCAACTGGTCCTCGGTGCGCCCGTACTTCGCGAGGCGGCGTTTGACGTCGGCGTAGAACGCCCGGCCCTCGTCGAGGGTCCCGTAGCGGCCGAAGATCGCGTCGGCGTCGGAGGCGGCGAACTCGCGGCCCTCGTCCGAGTCGCCCGCCTGGAAGATCACCGGGCGGCCCTGCGGGCTGCGCGGCACGTTGAAGCGGCCCTCGATGTCGAACTGCGGGCCCTTGTGGGCGAAGGCCCCGGCCCGGGCGTCGCGCAGGAAGGTGCCGGACCCGGCGTCGGCGACGATCTCGCTGCCGTCCCAGGAGTCGAACAGCTCGTGCGCGGTGGCCAGGAACTCCTTCGCGCGGCTGTAGCGCTCCTCGCGGGGCAGGAAGCCTCCCCGCCGGAAGTTCTCGCCGGTGAACGCGTCCCAGGAGGTGACCACGTTCCAGGCGGCCCGGCCGTCCGACAGGTGGTCCAGGGAGGCGAACTGGCGGGCCACTTCGTACGGTTCGTTGAAGGTGGAGTTGATGGTGCCGGTCAGCCCGAGGCGGTCGGTGACGGCCGCGAGGGCGGCCAGCACGGTGAAGGTGTCGGGCCTCCCGACGACGTCCAGATCGTAGATCTGCCCGCCCTGTTCGCGCAGCCGCAGCCCTTCGGCGAGGAACAGGAAGTCGAACTTCGCGCGCTCCGCGGTCCGGGCGAAGTGGACGAACGAGTCGAAGTCGATGTGGCTGCCAGCCGCCGGGTCGCTCCAGACGGTGGTGTTGTTGACGCCCGGGAAGTGGGCCGCGAGGTGGATCTGTTTGAGCGGCTTGGTGGGCATGGTTCGTCCTTCCGGGGCGAGAGGCGAGAGACGACGTGTGAGAGGCGAGAGGCGAGAGGCGAGGGGCGGGGGCGGGGCGAGAGACGACGCGAGTCGAGGCGAACGGGGCGATGAGGGGCGGGTGAGACGCGCCTCAGGCCGCCGGGGCCGTGGCCGCGGCGGCGTAACGGTTGGCGGGCCGGCCGAGCCCCAGCAGGCCGCGCAGGGTGTCCGCCTCGTACTCCCGGCGGAACAGGCCCCGCCGCTGGAGCTCCGGAACCAGCGCGCGGGTGATGGCGGGCAGGTCGTGGGCGATGACCGCGGGCCTCAGCAGGAAGCCCGACAGACCGGCCTCCCGGCGCTCGTGGAGCAGCTCGGCCAACTGCCCCGGGGTGCCGGTGAACACGGCGTCGTCACCGTCGTACGGTTCGCGCGCGAGCTCGTCGAGGCGGCCGCGGCGGTCGGCCGCCGCTCCGGGGGCCTCGTCGAGGAACACGGTCAGCTCCCCGAAGAGGTGCAGCGGCCGTTCGGCGAGCCCCGCCGAGGCGCGGAGCCCGCGGACGGCGGTGACGGCGGCCCGTGCCTGTTCGGTGTCGCGGGTGACGAGCCGGCCGATGTCGGCCGACCGGGCGATGAGCCCGTACGCCGCACTGTCGGCGGCGCGTGCGCTCACGAGCGGCTGGCCCTGGGGCGGGCGCGGTGTGATCGAGGGACCCCGGACACTGAAGTGGCGGCCTTCGAAGTCGATGTGGTGCAGCTTGTCGCGGTCCACGAACCGGCCGCTCGCCACGTCGCGGATCTCCGCGCCGTCCTCCCAGCTGTCCCACAGCCGCCGGATCACCTCGACGTGGTCGGCCGCCTCCTCGTGCAGTTCGTCCTCCGGGAGCGGCGCCGGGCGGCGGCCGAAGTGCCCTTTCTCGTGGGGGAGTCCGGAGACCTGTACGTGCACTCCGGCGCGGCCGCGGCTGACGTGGTCGAGGGTGGCCACCGCCTTGGAGACGTGGAAGGGCTCGGTATGGGTGGTGGTCACGGATCCCACGAGCCCGATGCGGCGGGTCAGCGGGGCCACCCGGGCGGCGGTAAGGACCGCGTCGAGCCGGCCACGGACGCGGTCCGTGCGCTCGTCGTGGCCGGCGGGGGAGGAGGACTGGAGGGCGAGCCCGTCCTCGAAGGCGACGAAGTCGAGCAGCCCGGCCTCCGCCTCCGCGACGAGGCCGGCCCAGTAGCGGGCGGTGAACAGCTCGGCGGGCCCGGGGGGCCCGCCGGCGCCCCCCCGGTTTACCCCGCCGGGGGCCCCCGCCCCGCGCCGCCCGGGCCCCCCGCCCGCGCCCCCGCGCGGCGGGCCGGCACGGGACCGCCGTGCGGCGCAGACCGCCCTCACGTCCGAAGAGGCGCGGGCCGTGGCCTCCTGGGACCGGGATCTCGACGCCCTCGAGGGCGAGCTGCGGCGTGCCCGCGCCGCCGTGCGCGACGTCGAGCTGCCGGCCGCGCTCTCGGCCAGCCAGCTCCTGCGCCTCGCCGCGGACGCCCAGGGCTTCGCCCGTGATCTCGCCCGCCCCATGCCCAAGCCGCCGCAGCCCGCCGCCCGCCAGGGCACCCGGTTCCACGCCTGGGTCGAGTCCCGCTTCGACGAGCTGCCCCTCCCGCTCCTCGACGTCCTCGACCCGGCCACCGAGCTGCCCGGCTCCGACCAGGAGATCGCCGACGAGGCCGACCTCGACTCCCTCAAGGCCGCCTTCGAGCGCAGCGAGTACGCCGAGCGCACCCCGTACCGGATGGAGGTCCCGGTCCAGCTCACCCTCGCCGGCCGCGTCATCCGGGGCCGGATCGACGCCGTGTACCGCAACCCCGACGGCTCGTACGAGATCGTCGACTGGAAGACCGGCCGCACCACCGAGGCCGATCCGCTCCAGCTCGCCGTCTACCGCCTGGCCTGGTCGGAAACCACCGGCACGCCCCTCGAGGAGGTCGCCGCCGCCTTCCTCCACGTCCGCAGCGGCCGCGTGATCCGGCCCCGGGACCTCCCCGACCGGGCCCGTCTTGAGCGGATCCTCCAAGGCAAATCGGACACGGACAGTGACGCGCAACCCGACAGTTAGGCTCGTAGGCATGAGCGAAACCCCGGCGGACAGCGTCGTCCGCACGTACATCGGCACCCACCGCGCCGCCTTCCTCGACGACCTCGCCGAGTGGCTGCGCATCCCCTCCGTCTCGGCCCAGCCCGAGCACGCGGACGACGTACGCCGCAGCGCCGAGTGGCTCGCCGCGAAGCTCAAGGAGACCGGCTTCCCGGTCACGGAGGTCTGGGAGACCCCCGGCGCGCCCGCCGTCTTCGCCGAGTGGCCGAGCGCCGACCCGGACGCCCCGACCGTCCTCGTCTACGGGCACCACGACGTGCAGCCCGCCGCCGTCGCCGACGGCTGGCACACCGACCCGTTCGAGCCCGTCGTCAAGGACGGCCGGATGTACGCGCGCGGCGCCGCCGACGACAAGGGACAGGTCTTCTTCCACACCCTCGGCGTGCGGGCCCACCTGGCCGCGACCGGCGCCGAGGCCCCGGCCGTGCACCTGAAGCTGCTCGTCGAGGGCGAGGAGGAGTCGGGCTCCCCGCACTTCCGCGCGCTGGTGGAGCGGGAGGCGGAGCGCCTCGCCACCGACATCGTGATCGTCTCCGACACCGGCATGTGGTCCGAGACCACGCCCACCGTCTGCACCGGCATGCGCGGCGTCGCCGACTGCGAGATCGACCTGCACGGGCCCGACCAGGACATCCACTCCGGGGCCTTCGGCGGGGCCGTGCCCAATCCGGCCACCGTCGCCGCCCGCCTGGTCGCGGCGCTGCACGACGCCGACGAGCGGGTCACGATCCCCGGCTTCTACGACAACATCGCCGAGCTCACGGACGAGGAGCGGGCGCTGATCGCCGAGCTGCCGTTCGACGAGTCCGAATGGCTGCGCACGGCCAAGTCGCACGCCGCCGCGGGCGAGAAGGGCTACTCCACCCTGGAGCGGGTCTGGGCCCGCCCGACCGCCGAGGTCAACGGCATCGGCGGCGGCTACCAGGGCCCCGGCGGCAAGACCATCGTGCCCGCCTCCGCCCACCTGAAGCTCTCGTTCCGGCTGGTGTCCGGGCAGGACCCGTACGAGGTCGAGGCGGCCGTCAGGGACTGGGTCGCCGCGCGCATCCCGCAGGGGATCCGCCACTCCATCGTCTTCGGCGCGCCCACCCGGCCCTGCCTGACGCCGCTGGACCACCCGGCGCTGCGGTCCGTCGTCCGGGCCATGGGCCGCGCGTTCGGCGAGAAGGTCCGCTTCACCCGCGAGGGCGGCTCCGGACCCGCGGCGGACCTCCAGGACGTCCTGGACGCGCCCGTCCTGTTCCTCGGCATCTCGGTGCCGTCCGACGGCTGGCACTCGCCGAACGAGAAGGTCGAGCTGGACCTGCTCATGAAGGGCGTCGAGACGGCGGCCTACCTGTGGGGCGATCTGGCCGGGGGCCACGGGAACCCCGCCTGACCCACACAGCCGCACCGTGCCACCCGGCCATGAGCCACGCGTCACCCGTCACTGAGCCTGCCTGTCCCACCACCGGGGGAGTTGGAAGTACCTGTGAGCACCCATACCGAGCACCCGATCTCGCTCGCCGCGCCCAGCGGGATCGACCGCGCCGCGCACCACCGCCTCGACGAGGCCTGGCTCGCGGCCGCCTGGAGCCACCCGACGACCCGCGTCTTCGTGGTCTCCGGCGGTCAGGTCCTGATCGACGACACCCCCGACGGGGAGACCGGGATCGTGATGACCCCGGCCTTCGAGGCCCCGCTCACCGAGACGCACCGCTACTTCCTGGGCACCGACGACGACGGCGTGCGGTACTTCGCGCTCCAGAAGGACTCGCTGCCGGGCCGGATGGACCAGTCGGCCCGCCCGGCCGGCCTGCGGGAGGCCGGGCTGCTGCTGGGCCCGCGCGACGCCGGGCTGATGGTGCACGCCGTGGCCCTGGAGAACTGGCAGCGGATGCACCGCTTCTGCTCCCGCTGCGGCGAGCGCACGGTGGTCGCGGCCGCCGGGCACATCCGGCGCTGCCCCGGCTGCGGTGCCGAGCACTACCCGCGCACCGACCCGGCGGTGATCATGCTGGTCACCGACGAGCACGACCGTGCGCTGCTGGGCCGCCAGGTGCACTGGCCGGAGGGGCGCTTCTCGACGCTGGCCGGGTTCGTGGAGCCGGGCGAGTCGATCGAGCAGTCCGTCGTCCGCGAGGTGTGGGAGGAGGCGGGCATCAAGGTCGGCGAGGTCGAGTACGTCGCCAGCCAGCCCTGGCCGTTCCCGTACAGCCTGATGCTGGGCTTCACGGCGCGCGCCACCACCACCGAGATCACGGTCGACGGCGAGGAGATCCAGGAGGCCCGCTGGTTCTCCCGCGAGGAGCTGCGCGCCGCGTTCGAGAGCGGCGAGATGGTGCCCCCGTCGGGGATCTCCATCGCGGCCCGCCTGGTCGAGCGCTGGTACGGGGAGCCGCTGCCGCGCCCGGTCGCGTAGGGCCCGCTCGCACCACGCCCGTCGGACAGCAGAAGGCCCCCGCCACGGCGGGGGCCTTTCTGTGCGCTGCGCACCGGTCCGGTGGCCGGAGGTCAGACGGCGAGGGCCTGCTTGACCTGGGCCAGGCTCGGGTTCGTCATGACCGACTCGGCCCCGGCCGGGGACACCACGAGGACGGTCGGGACCGTCTGGTTGCCGCCGTTCGCCTTCTCGACGAACGCCGCGGACTCGGGGTCCAGCTCGATGTTGATCTCGTTGTACGCGATGCCTTCCCGGTCCAGCTGGGTCTTCAGCCGGCGGCAGTAGCCGCACCAGGTCGTGCTGTACATCGTGACGGAACCCGTGTCCTGCATGCTGCGGTCTCCTCTGTGGGGTCTGGGTGCTGGTCCGAGTACTCGAACGTACGGGACCGCGGGGCCATTCCCGCAGCCGCGGTGCCCCTGGTACGTCAGGTGCGTCACGCGGGCCGCGGACCGGTACGACGAATGCGCGCACCCTGTGGACGGGTTTCCCGTCCGCCCCTCGGGACCTGGCAGCATGGCGGGGTGACATCAGCAACGCACTCCTCATCCTTCCCCGCCGGCGCGGACTCGGCCGACGCGGTGCTCCTGGGCCTGGACCCGGAGCAGCGCCAGGTCGCGACGACCCTGCGCGGGCCGGTGTGCGTGCTGGCGGGCGCGGGCACGGGCAAGACCCGGGCGATCACCCACCGGATCGCCTACGGGGTCCGCTCGGGCCAGCTGATGCCGGCCAGTGTGCTGGCCGTCACGTTCACCAACCGCGCCGCCGGCGAGATGCGCGGCCGCCTGCGCTCCCTGGGTGCGGGCGGGGTGCAGGCGCGGACGTTCCACTCCGCCGCCCTGCGCCAGCTCCAGTACTTCTGGCCCAAGGCGATCGGCGGCGAGGTGCCCCGGCTCGTCGAGCGCAAGGTCCAGCTCGTCGCCGAGGCCGGCGCGCGCTGCCGCATCCGGCTCGACCGCGGCGAGCTGCGCGACGTCACGGGCGAGATCGAGTGGGCGAAGGTCACCCAGACCGTGCCCTCCGACTATCCGGCCGCAGCCCTCAAGGCGGGCCGCGAAGCCCCCCGGGACATGGCGGAGATCGCCCAGATCTACGGGACGTACGAGCAGCTCAAGCGCGACCGCGGCGTGATCGACTTCGAGGACGTGCTGCTGCTCACGGTCGGCATCCTCCAGGACCGGCACGACATCGCCGAGCAGATCCGCACCCAGTACCAGCACTTCGTGGTGGACGAGTACCAGGACGTCAGCCCGCTCCAGCAGCGGCTGCTGGACCTGTGGCTCGGCGAGCGCGACAGCCTCTGCGTCGTCGGTGACGCCAGCCAGACGATCTACTCCTTCACCGGGGCCACCCCGGACCACCTGCTGAACTTCCGCACCCGCTACCCGCAGGCCACCGTGGTCAAGCTGGTCCGCGACTACCGCTCCACCCCCCAGGTCGTCCACCTCGCCAACGGGCTGCTGGGCCAGGCCAAGGGGCGCGCCGCCGAGCACCGCCTGGAACTGGTCTCCCAGCGCGATCCCGGCCCCGACCCGGTGTACGCCGAGTACCCCGACGAGCCCGCCGAGGCCGAGGGCGTCGCGCTGCGGATCCGGGACCTGATCGCGGCGGGCGTCCCGGCCGGCGAGATCGCCGTGCTCTACCGCATCAACGCCCAGTCCGAGGTCTACGAGCAGGCGCTCGCCGACGCCGGGGTGCCGTACCAGCTGCGCGGCGCCGAGCGCTTCTTCGAGCGCGGCGAGGTGCAGAAGGCGATCCTCGCCCTGCGCGGCGCCGCCCGCTCCGGCGGCAACGACCCCCTGCTCGACGACGTCGTCGAACTCGGCTCCCAGGTCCGGGCCGTCCTCAGTTCCACCGGCTGGACCACCGAGCCGCCCGCCGGCTCCGGCGCCGTCCGCGACCAGTGGGAGTCCGTGGCCGCCCTGGTCCGGCTCGCCGAGGACTTCGCCCGGAGCCGGCCCGGCGCGACCCTGGCCGACCTGACCGTCGAGCTGGACGAGCGCAGGGCGGCCCAGCACGCCCCGACCGTCCAGGGCGTCACCCTCGCCTCGCTGCACGCCGCGAAGGGCCTGGAGTGGGACGCCGTGTTCCTGGCCGGTCTCACCGACGGCATGATCCCGATCACGTACGCCAAGACCGACGAGCAGGTGGAGGAGGAACGCCGGCTCCTCTATGTCGGCGTCACGCGGGCGCGCCACCACCTGACGCTCTCCTGGGCGCTCTCGCGGGCTCCGGGCGGCAGGCCCTCCCGACGCCCCAGCCGCTTCCTGAACGGGCTGCGGCCGGGCTCTGCGGCCCCCGGCGGCCGTGCGGGCGCCGGGGCAGGGGCCGAGCGGGCGCCGCGCGCCCGCGGGCGCCGTGGACCGGCGCTGTGCCGGGTGTGCGGCAAGACCCTCACCGAGGCCGGCGAGCTGAAACTGATGCGCTGCGAGGACTGCCCGTCCGACATGGACGAGGGCCTCTACGAGCGGCTGCGGGAGTGGCGCGCGGGCCAGGCGAAGGAGCAGGGACTGCCCGCGTACTGCGTGTTCACGGACAAGACGCTCGTCGCGATCGCCGAGGCCGCACCGTCCGAGGAGGGCGAGCTCTCGATGATCTCTGGCGTCGGCGGCCGCAAGCTCGACCGGTACGGAGCCGATGTCCTGGCCATCTGTGCAGGTCAAGAGCCTGGGGGCAGCCATCCTGACGACGCGTAGAAACTCGTCGGAAAAATAGTTTGCACATGCCCAGCGAATCCCCATAGGTTCTTAGCAACGGAAACGGTGGCTTCTCCGAAGCTCCGGATCCGTGCTGTACTTATCCGAATACGTATGGGACAGGCCCCCGGGCCCCGTCCCCGAGACGCCGAGAGGAGGCGAGACCAGTGACCAGCTTCATCACCACCACCAAAATGACCGATCGCTCGGTCGCCGCTTCCTGCACGCTCGGCTCCTCCTCGCTCCTCCCGCTCCTGGGTACCGGTCTGTCCGCGATTTCCGCTGACAGCCCTGCCCTGCAGGCTGCGCCCTCGGCGCTCCTGGCGAGCGCGCGGAATGAGCGACCGACCCAGGCACCGGTGGCAGTACTGGAAGCCCAGGCGCATGGCGCCTATGGGTTTGCGGCCGCAGCCGGTGCCGGATCCAAGACGACGCAGACGAAGCAGCAGCACCACCTGATGTGGGCCTTCCGTGGGCTCGAACCCTGGAGTGATCCAGCCTGATTTCCAGATCAGGCCGGCGCCTTCAGGGCCGCGGAACCCCACCCGGGATCCGCGGCCCTTCTGTTTGTCCCCGAACGGGGACGGCAGCACGAAGGAGCCTCGGGACTGGCAAGACCAGGTACCAGCCGCCCCCGGCCGAACCCGGCCGGAACGACTAGCCAACCAAGACGAGGAAGAAAACACCGTGCAACTCGAAGCGCACGCCCCGTCCGTACCGCAGACCCAGACGATCTCCCCGCCCGCAGTCCCGGAGGACTCCACCTTGACTCCCCTCACCGCGCTGACCGCGCTCGACGACGCCATCGAGAACCTCGGCGTACCCGTCGCCTGCCGTACCTACGACCCCGAGGTCTTCTTCGCCGAGTCCCCGGCCGACGTCGAGTACGCCAAGTCCCTGTGCGCCACCTGCCCGCTGGTCGAGGCCTGCCTCGCCGGTGCGCTCGAGCGCCGCGAGCCCTGGGGTGTCTGGGGTGGCGAGCTGTTCGTCCAGGGCGTTGTCGTAGCCCGGAAGCGCCCCCGTGGCCGTCCGCGCAAGAACCCGGTTGTCGCGGCATGACCGCCATCGGAACCATCGACCGCCCCCTGACGCACGACCCCTTGAAGCAGGCCCTCATGACCGCCCACACGACGAGCGAGCAGCCGCACGGCTCCGCCACCGCAGACTTCATCACCGCCGGCGCGATCACCTCGCGTCAGAACAGGACCCGCGAAATGCAACTCATCCCAGAAGCCCTGGCCCGTGCCCATATGGACGACCGCATGCGTGAGGTCGACGCCGAGCGTCGCGCCCTGCGCCTGGTCGCCGCCCGCCGCATGCAGCGGCGAGCCGAGCGCGTCTCGCTGCGCGCCCGGCGGGCGCTCGCCATGGCCGTCATGCAGTAAGCAGCCACGCAGCCGCCGCTGACCAGCGG
>NZ_JBHYVA010000155.1:0-14393 GCF_042750055.1 Streptomyces sp. NPDC059456 | reverse complement strand
GCATTGGGTTTCGGGGGCTGGTTTTTTTTTATACGAGCCGGGGGGGGGGGGGGCGGGTGCGGCCGCGGCCGCCTCGTTCAGTGCGCGCAGGGCGCCCGCCGGGGGCCGTTCGCCGCGCCGTGCGGCCGCGAGCGCCGCGCCGGCCGCCTCCCGTACGGCGTGGACGGCCGTCACCTCGGCCGGGCCGACCTTCGCGACCGGTCCGAGCCTGCCGTCCTGGGCGGCCAGCCAGGCGGCGAGCCCTTCCGGGCCGGCGATCAGGTCGCCCGCGCCGGTGGGGCGGGTGTTGAGCAGGTCCAGGGCGAGGGGTTCGCCGGTCAGCGGGAACGTGGGGGGCACCGTCATGAAACTAATGCTACGGGAACCACTTGACCCGTTAGTCGTTCATGGTGAAACTAATGGGACCTAGGCCTTGGGAGGCATGTGATGCAGCTCGTCCAGCACCGCACCGCCGAGGTGCACGGGGTCCGCGTCGCCTACCGCGAGAGCGGCCCGGCCGACGGTCCGGTCCTGCTGCTCCTGCACGGATTCCCCACCTCCTCGCACCAGTTCGCCCGGCTGATGGACGCCCTGGGCGACACCCCGTACCGGCTGATCGCCCCCGACTACCCCGGCTTCGGCCGCACCGAGGCGCCGGACGGGTTCACGTACACCTTCGACCGGCTCGCCGACGTCGTGGAGGGCTTCACCGACGCCCTCGGGCTGGACCGGTTCGCGCTGTACGTCTTCGACTTCGGCGCCCCCGTCGGGCTGCGGCTCGCCGCGCGGCGGCCCGGGCGGGTGACGGGCCTGATCGTGCAGAACGGCAACGCGTACGAGGAGGGGCTCTCCGACGCGGCGCGCGCGTTCGCCGCACTGCGGCGCGAGGTGCCGGGCGACGAGGAGCGGGTGCGGGGGCTGTTCACCGCGGACGGCATCCGCTTCCAGTACGAGACCGGGGTCGCCGACCCGGCGCTGGTCTCCCCGGACGGCCGGACCCTGGACGTGCACTACCTCGGACTGCCCGGGCGCGCCGACGCACAGGCCGACCTGGCGTTCGACTACGCCTCGAACTTCGCCCACTACCCCGCCTGGCAGGCCTGGCTGCGGGCCGCCCGGGTGCCGGTCCTGGTCGTCTGGGGTGCGGGGGACCCGTTCTTCACCCCGGCGGGGGCCGAGGCGTACCTGCGGGACGCGCCGGACGCCGAGGTGCACGTCTTCGAAGGGGCGGGGCACTTCGCGCTGGAGACGCACCTCGGGGAGATCGCCCCGCTGATCGGGGAGTTCCTCACGAAGCTCCCCTGACCCGACCCGACCCGACCCGACCCGACCTGATCCGACCCGACCCGACCTGACCCGGCCCGGCGCCTAGCCGGCGGCCGGGGGCCGGGGCGGCGGGGGCGGCGGCGCCGGACCCGGCGGCGCCGCGGCGGGCGGGGGGGGGGGGGGGGGGGGGGGCCGCCCCCCCCCCGCCCCCGCGGGGGGTTGGGGGTCGCCCGCGGGCGGCGCGCCCCCCCCCGGGGGGCGCCCCCCGCAACACCCGCCCCCCCCCGCCCGCCCGCCGCCCCGGCGGCCGGCTGCCGGTCCTGCGGCTGCGGCTGCGCCGGACCCGGCGGCGCCGCGGCGGGCGTGTGGCGGTACGGGTCGCTGCGCAGGCCCCGGCAGGTGACCACCAGGGTGAAGGCGGCGGGCGCGGTGGCCGGCAGCTGCGCCGTCAGGGTGCCGGTGGCCGGGTCGTACGCGGCCGGCAGGACGGTGGAGTCGACCTCGACCCGGGCCTCCGGGCCGAAGCCGCCGCCCTCCACCACGAGCGCGGTGCCCGTCACCGTCACACCCGTGACCACCGGATTCGCGCGCGTGGCCATCTTGTTGACCAGGTACGCCCCGGCCGGGGCGCCGGTCAGTGCCCAGATCTCGGCGGGCAGGCGGGGCAGGCCGCCGCCCACGTCGGAGAGGAAGAAGAGCACCACGTACAGCATGGTGACCGCGCTGAGCGCCACGTACTGGAGGTCGACCAGGTCGGTGCGCCCGCTGTCGTTGGCGATCAGCTCGCGCAGCGGCCGCTGCCCGGACCGCGTCGGCTTCGGGGCGGGCTTGGCCATGCTGCCGTTCTCGACGCGGATGCCGACGACGGTCTTCGCCGCGATCAGGGCCACGTACGGGCCCCCGAGCAGCGGCAGGTACACGGTGGTCAGCGAGGACAGCGGGCCGTGCGCGCCGGTGAACCAGCCGACGCCGCCGCCCGCCGTGAGCCCGTACGCGAGGATCGTCAGCAGCAGCCAGACCAGGATCACCGTCCAGGCCAGGGCCAGGGTGGTGGAGGTGGAGAGCCGGCCGTCGCGGCCGGTGACGAAGCCGGGGTGGCGGCGCAGCCGCAGGGCGATCGGCACGGCGATGGCGGCCAGTAAGGCCAGTGCGAAGAGTGCGGAAGTCATGTGCGTCCCCCCGGAGTACAGCTCGGATGCAGGACTCCGAGGTGTACTCCGTTGACCGGGGCCATGACAAGCCGCCGCGGTCGAGCCCCGGCGGTGCACACCGGTCCTCCTCAGTCCTCCCGCTGCTCCTCCAGGATCGGGAACCGGCGCGGGGCCACCAGCAGCAGGACCAGCAGGGCCGCCACGGCCGCGGCGGTCGCGCCGAGGAAGATGTGGTCCACGGCGGCGGCCACCGACTCGCGCAGGTAGTCGGCGGCGGCCCGCGGGAGCAGTTCCGGCCGGTCGAGGGCCTCGGACACGCCGTCGAGGTGGTCCGGCAGGCCGCTCATCGGGGAGTGCGCCAGCCGGGCGGCGATGGTCGCGTTGGCGACCGCTCCGAACAGGGCGGCCCCCAGGCTCTGCCCGACCTGGCGGCAGAACAGCACCGAGGCCGTCGTCGTGCCGCGCTCGGACCAGCCCACGGTGGACTGGACCCCGACGATCAGCGGCAGCTGGAACAGGCCGAGGGCCGCGCCCAGCAGCAGCATGATCAGCGTGGGCTGCCAGGGCCGGGCGGGGTACGGCAGCAGCGTGAACGCGAACAGGATCACGGCGGCCAGCGAGATCCCGACGGCCGCGGAGTTGCGGAAGCCGATGCGCCGGTAGACGTGCTGGCTGAAGGCGGCGGAGACGGGCCAGGTGAGGGTCATCGCGGACATGACCAGTCCGGCGCTGATGGGGCCGAGGCCGAGGACGGACTGCGCGTACGTGGGGACGAACACCAGCGGGGCGACCATGAGCAGGCCGAGCGCCCCGAGCGCCAGGTTGACGGCGGCGATCGTGCGCCGGCGCCACACCCAGCCGGGCAGGATCGGTTCCTCGGCCCGGCGTTCGATCCGCACGACGACGGCCGCCAGGGCCGCGCTCGCGCCCAGCAGCCCGAGGGAGGGCGCGGACAGCCAGGGCCAGGCGACCCCGCCCTGCACCAGCGCGAAGAGCAGCAGGCCGCCGCAGGCGAAGACGCCGAGCGCGCCCGCCCAGTCGACGGGGCCGCGGGGCCCGCGGGAGCGTACGGGTTCGACGAGGTGGCGGGCGAGCATCCACAGGGCCAGGCCGCCCAGCGGCAGGTTGATCAGGAAGATCCAGCGCCAGTCGGCGTACGACGCGATGAACCCGCCGACGGCGGGGCCGGCCACGGCGGAGGCGGCCCACACCGAGGACATCCTGGCCTGGATCCTCGGGCGGTCCTTGAGCGGGTACAGGTCGGCCGCCAGGGTCTGCACGGTGCCCTGGAGGGCGCCGCCGCCCAGGCCCTGGACGAGCCGGAAGGCGATCAGGGCGGCCATGTTCCAGGCGAGCGCGCACAGCAGGGAGCCGAGGACGAACAGGGCTATGCCGAAGAGCAGGACGGGCTTGCGGCCGAAGGTGTCGGAGAGCTTGCCGTAGACCGGCAGGGTGACGGTGACGGCGAGCAGGTAGCCGGCGAAGAGCCAGGAGAAGACGGAGAAGCCGCCGAGGTCGCCGACGATCTGGGGCACGGCGGTGGAGACGATGGAGCTGTCGAGGGCGACGAGGGCCATCGCCAGCATGAGGGCCGTGACCAGGGCGGTACGCGGCCCCCGCCGCCCGCCGGCCCCGGACCCCGCCCCGGGCCCCGCCCCGGGCCCGGCCCTGGTCCCCGCCCTGGTCGCGGCCGCGGCCGCGGGTCCGGATTCGGGCGCGGGCGCCTTGGCCGGTATGCCGCCCGTCGCCGCGCCGTCACTGCTCTTGCCGGTGGCGTCCCCGGTGCGTCCGCCCGTGCTCTCCTCCGCGCCCACCTAGATCCTTTCACTGTGCACGCATCTGCGGGGAACACCTTCTCATCACGGTGTATCCGGCGGTATCCCCCCGGTATCCCCCAGAACCGGTACGCCAAAGGATGCAGAACCCCTAGGGGTTGCTCCTCACCAAGGCCCAGGGATCGTTCGTCCCGGCGGAGGAGGAGGGCGGCTCCGCGGTGTCCTTAACTGGTTCATACGAGCGGGGGTGGGGCTAACCCCCCAATGGATACGGCGACGGGCACCAGCGCGCCGGACGCCTCCGCCCCGCAGACTTCACGACGGCAGCACGGCGGAAACCGGCCACACGGGCCGTCGCCGGCCACACGCGCGGCAACGCAACGAACGAGGGGGAGCACCGTGACAACGGCGATGACCGAAACCAGGCACGGGGGTACTGGAGGGCATGAATCCGTCGCGGCCCGGGCGCGCAAGGTCGTCAAGGCCTACGGCGCCGGGGAGACCCGGGTGGTCGCCCTCGACGAGGTGGACGTCGACATCAAGCGCGGCCAGTTCACCGCGATCATGGGCCCCTCGGGTTCCGGCAAGTCCACGCTGATGCACTGCCTCGCCGGTCTCGACACCGTGACCAGCGGGCAGATCCACCTGGACGACACCGAGATCACCGGGCTGAAGGACAAGAAGCTCACGCAGCTGCGCCGCGACCGGATCGGCTTCATCTTCCAGGCCTTCAACCTGCTGCCCACGCTCAACGCCCTGGAGAACATCACGCTCCCCATGGACATAGCGGGCCGCAAGCCCGACGCGGAGTGGCTGAACCGGGTCGTGGAGACCGTCGGCCTCGCGGGCCGGCTCAAGCACCGGCCCACCGAACTCTCCGGCGGCCAGCAGCAGCGCGTGGCCGTCGCCCGCGCCCTCGCGGCCCGCCCGCAGATCATCTTCGGCGACGAGCCCACCGGAAACCTGGACTCCCGGGCCGGCGCCGAGGTCCTCGGCTTCCTGCGCCGCTCGGTGGACGAGCTGGGCCAGACCATCGTGATGGTCACGCACGACCCGGTGGCCGCCTCGTACGCCGATCGCGTGATCTTCCTGGCCGACGGCCGGATCGTGGACGAGATGTACGGGCCCACCGCCGACCAGGTGCTCGACCGCATGAAGGACTTCGACGCCCGCGGACGGACCTCATGAGCGTCATGAAGACGTCGCGGCGCAACTTCGTCGCGCACAAGGGCCGCATGGCGCTCTCCGCCATCGCGGTCATGCTGTCCGTGGCCTTCGTCTGCGGCACGCTGGTGTTCACCGACACCATGAACACCACCTTCGACAAGCTGTTCGCGGTGACCAGCTCCGACGTCACGGTCAGCCCCAAGGCGGCCGGGGACGGCGAGGAGGCGCCGAGCCGCGGCAAGCCGGAGACCCGGGGGGGGGGGCGCCGCGCGCGGGGGGCGGGGGGGGCGCCGGGCGCCCCTCGGGCCGCCGGCGGCCGGGCGGCGCCCCGCCGGGGGGGCCGCGCCGGCCGCCGTACCGGCCCTGCCGGAGGCCGCTCCGGCCCCCGCGCTGAACGGGAACGGCCACGGCGCCGGCGAGCGCCCGCTGGCGAAGCCGCCGGTGCGCAAGCTCGCCAAGGACCTCGGGATCGACCTGGCCTCCGTGGTGCCCACCGGGGAGGGCGGGGTCGTGACCCGCGAGGACGTGCACGCCGCCGCGGCGGCCGCGCTCACCCCGCAGGCCGTGGCCGCCCCGGCTGCGGCCGCGGTACCGGTACCGGCGCAGGCCGACGCGGTCGCCCCGGCGCCGGCGGCGGGCGAGGCAACGGCGCGGGAGACCCGCATCCCGGTCAAGGGCGTCCGCAAGGTCACCGCCCAGGCCATGGTCAGCTCCGCGTTCACCGCGCCGCACGTCACCGAGTTCATCACCTTCGACGTGTCCCGCACGATGAAGCTGGTCCAGGAGCTCAAGGCCGACCCCGACCTGGCCGGGCTGCGGATCAACCCGCTGCTGCTCATCGCCAAGGCGGTGCTGGTGGCCGTCCGCCGCAACCCGGACGTCAACGCGTCCTGGGACGAGGCGGCCCAGGAGATCGTGCTCAAGCACTACGTCAACCTGGGCATCGCGGCAGCCACCCCGCGCGGCCTGATCGTCCCGAACATCAAGGACGCGCACGCCAAGACGCTGCCCGAGCTGTCGACGGCCCTGTCCGAGCTGGTCGCCACGGCCCGCGAAGGCAAGACCTCCCCGGCCGACATGCAGAACGGCACCCTCACCATCACCAACGTCGGCGTCTTCGGCGTCGACACCGGTACGCCCATCCTGAACCCCGGCGAGTCCGCGATCCTCGCGGTCGGCGCGATCAAGCTCCAGCCGTGGGTCCACAAGGGCAAGGTGAAGCCGCGCCACGTCACGACGCTGGCGCTGTCGTTCGACCACCGGCTCATCGACGGCGAGCTCGGCTCCCGCTTCCTGGCGGACATCGCGGCCGTCCTGGAGCACCCCCGCCGCCTCGTCACCTGGTCGTAGGCGCACCGCTCGCACCGCGCATCCGAAGGCCCCCTCGCCACCGCACCGCGAGGGGGCCTTCGGCGTACCCGGGAGGGACGGGGGCGGTAGCCTCCCGCCGGGGAAGGGGGACCGGGTGGCCATTGCCGGGTTGCAGGTGTACTCCGTCGAGGAGGCCGACGTCACGGGCGGCGTGTGCGTGGTCCGCTGCCTGGGCGGGGTCGCGCGCGCCGGGCAGGTCTACGCCGCCGGGGAACTGCGGCTCGGGCTGAGCCGGATCGAGCGGCACGGGCGCACCGTGGCCTTCTTCGATGCTGGCCACGTGGCCCGGGTCCACCTCAGGGGCGCCTTGGTCGCCCTGCTCGCCCGGGGGCAGGTGCTGACCGCGGTCCCGCCCGGCGGGCACGCGCTGGAGGACATCGAGGCCTGGCTGGCCACCGGTCCGCCGCTGCTGGAGGAGCCGCAGCCGCGGACGCTGCGCGCGCTGGCCGTGGGAGGCATGCAGGAGGACCGGCTGCCGGCGGAGACCCGGCTGCGCTGGGGGCGGGTGGCGGTGGCGGCGGCGTACCGCTGCGCGGAGGCGGAGGGCGCGTCCGACCTGGTGCGGGGGATCGAGCTGGCCTTCGTACGGGGTTACCTGATCAGGGAGTTCGGGCCGGGCCGGGGCGGCGACCCGGCCGCCCTGTGCCGGGAGCTGCTCGCGCTGGTCGACCTCACCCCGGCGCAGGCCGCCGCGCGGGCCGGCCACTGGCGCGACCTGCCCCGCGCGGAGATCGTCCACCTGCGCCGGATCAAGAACCTGCTCCGCTGGACGGACGCGGCCCGCCCCCACCTCCCGGAGGGCGAACCGCTCGCCGCGACCCTCGACGCCTGGTCGCGGCTGCGCCCGGGGCTTCCGTAGGCGGTGGCCGGCCGCCGCCGGCCGGGGAGACGGCCGGTCCCGGGTCAGCCCGCCTTGGCGGCGTTGCCGAGCACCTTCGTCGGGGTGATGCGGACGACGACGCGGACGTTCTCGGCCGGGGCCTCGGCGTACTCCTTGCCGGCGCCCGGGCCCATGTACTCCTCGGCGATGCGGACGGCGACCGCGCGGTCCGCGTCCTCGGTGAGGGTGGCCGTGCCGCGGATCTCCACGTAGACGAACGGGTTGGCGGTGTCGAAGACGGTCAGCCCGACGCGCGCGTCCCGGGCGATGTTCCGCTCCTTGCGGCGTCCCTGTTCGGTGGAGACCAGCAGGTCGCCGCCGTCCCGGCTCACCCAGACCACCGAACTCTGCGGACTGCCGTCGGGGTTGAGGGTGGAGAGGACGGCCGGGTGCGGGGAGTCGAGCAGCTTGCGAACCGTCTCGTTCAGCACAAGGGTCATGCGGGCGAGGCTAGTCGGAGCGCTCCCGGGCCGTCCAAGGAATCCCCGATACTGGGGCAGGTCGGCCACCGCCGCTACTTCCAGGGGATGTTGAGCCAGGGGCTGGCGGGCGTGCCGGTCAGCGTCAGGTGCGTGGCGAGGGAGCTGTCGTACCACTCGCCGAACTCCTCCTCGTCGAAGTGCAGGCACCGGCCGAGCAGGTACCCGGCCGAGAAGTCCGCCCAGGAGCGGTACGTCTCGACGGCCGCCTCACCGGCGCGCCGCACGGCGCGTTCGGCCTCCTCCAGGGTGCCGTGGCGGGCGCCGAGGCCCCAGCGGGCCATCTGGGAGGCCCGGCCGATGTCCCAGCCCTCGACGGAGCGCACGTAGCCGTCCTCGGGGAGCAGCCCGTCGGCCCGGAAGCGCTGCTCGTACCGGGTGATGCGGCCGATGAGCCGGTGCACGCCGGTGATCTCGCCCTCGACCTCGGCGGTGGGTCGCGGCTGTGCGACCGTGACCCCGTCGGGGGTGAGCTGCGGTTCGGCGGCCCGTTCGGCGCTGCGGCGCAGGCTGGCCTCGGCGGCGTGCCGCCAGTGCTCGGCGTCGACCGGCCCGGCGAAGTCGGAGGCGAGGATCCGGCGGACCCGCAGGGCGAACTCCCAGACGGGGCTGACGATCTCGGCGTTCAGCATGCGGTGCAGGACGTCCAGCCACTCCTCGCGGGTGGTGATGCCCCACCACTTGCGCAGGCGTTCGCGCTCGCGGGTGTAGCCGCCGCCGTGGTAGGCCAGCGCGTTCCAGAACTCCCCGTTGGTGACGGCGAGATGGGCGCCGACGGCGAGTCCGCGGGCGACGGGGCCGTGCAGCGGCCCGCCCACGTGCAGGGCGTGCACCTCGCCGACGGGCAGGCCCCAGCCGGTGGCGGCGTCCGCGTGGGCGCGCCAGCGGGCGAGGTCGGCGGGGCCCGTGGTCAGGTAGGCCTCGACGGGGCTGCCGGGGTTCACCGCCAGGTACGCGGGGTCGCGCCGCTCCCAGACGCCCGCGAACCAGGACAGGCGCTGGCGCACGAACACGGTCTCGGGAGTGGGAACGGGCAGCATGCCGGCGGTGTACACGGGCAGGCTGTGGCCGACCGGGTGGAAGCGGGCGTGCGAGGGTTCGGCGTCGACCTGTGCGCGGGACTGGGGGAGGAACAGCTCGGAGCGGGCGAGCACGTCCAGGTACCGGTCCCACGCGCCGGCGCTCTTGGCCTCGTACAGCTCTCGTTCTATGGCGCTCGGCGCGGTCCAGGTCCCCATGGGGGCACACCCTAGCCGGGCCCCTCGCCGGGCCGTGCAGTGGTGGCCGGGCCACCGTGGCGGAGCCGCGCGGTGGTGGGCGGGGCACCTTTTCCCCGCAGCGGCCCGGGCGTGGTGCGGACGGGGCGGGTGGTCCGGTCCGTCTCGAGCGGGGCTCCGGGAGTCTGCGAGCCGTTGCTGCCCTGGCCAAGGGCCTGTCGGGGACTCCGTCAAATGATCATTCGGGTTCCCGTGGTCCGTTCGGGGCTGATGACCCCCCGTGCACGCGGGGCCGAATGTGTGTGACCGCTCCACCTGGTTCTCCCGCCCGGCCCGGCCGCAGGGTTGAGGAGCTGGAGAGAACACCGGGGGAAGGGATGGATCCATCATGAGCGCACCGAGTCTCGAACGTTTGGAGACCCTGAGCAGCCGGTTCGTACCGGACCTGGTCGTGGACGAACTCTGCGCCGAGCTGTTCGCCTCGCTGCCGCGCAGCGACCAGCGGCGCAAGGGGGAGGTGTACCTGCGCGGCCTGCTCAAGGCCGAGGGCCGCAAGTCGATACGCAACATCGCGGCGCACGTCGGCGACCGGGCGGCCGAGCAGAGCCTGCACCACTTCGTGGTGTCGTCCACCTGGGACTGGGGTCCGGTGCGCGCCGCCCTCGCCCGCTACCTGGAACGGGCGCTGCGGCCCCGCGCCTGGGTGGTGCAGCCGGTGGTGATCTCCAAGGCCGGCACGGAGTCCGTCGGGGTGGCCCGCCGCTTCGTGCCCGAGCGCGGCCAGATGGTCAACAGTCAGGTGGCGTTCGGCGTGTGGTCCGTCGGCGAGGACCAGAGCTGCCCGGTCAACTGGCGGCTCGCGCTCACCCAGAAGTGGCGCGAGAGCGTCGGCCCGCTCTCCCCCAACGTCCACGAGTCGGAGCTGGCCACCACCCCGCTCGAATGCGCCGCCGGAGCCGTCGAGGAGCTGCGCGACTGGGTCGGCCAGAGCCGCCGGCCGGTGGTGTTCGACCTGCCCGACGTCGACCCGGCCGCGGTGGCCCGCCGGTTCGGCCCGGCCGGGATGCACTTCGTGGCGTCGGCCCGAGGCTCGCTGCGGGTCCGCTGCGTGGACCCGGTCCTGCCGAGCAGCGGCAACCGCGAGCTCGCCGCGCACCAGCTGCTGCTGATGGCCCGCACCCTGCGCCGCCCGGTGACCTGGGTGGACCCGCTGACCCTCCAGCAGCGCACCACGCTGGTGGTCGGCGTGCGGGTGGAGCTGCCGCAGTCGCCCCGTCCGCTGCTGCTGTTCGGCGAGTGGAACGACCCGCGGGGCTGGCCCGAGCAGTGCTGGATCAGCGATATGACGCAGGCGCCGCCCGGCGGGCTGCTGCGGCTCGCGAAGCGGGCCCAGAACGTCGAGGCGGACTTCGTGAACATCTCGCAGAAGGTGGGGCTCACCGATTTCGGCGGCCGCTCCTTCGGCGGCTGGCACCGGCACACCACCCTGGCCTCCGCCGCGCACGCGGTCCGCATGATCACCCAGCGCGCCGTCGCCGGCTAGCCGATGATCTGCCTCGGCTGTCCGGCGCGGGGGGCCTTGTTCAGGGCCTGGCGGGTCCGCTGGAGCTGGAGGGCCAGCTGCACCTGGAGGGCCTGGGTCGGCTTCTGCCAGTCCTCGCCCAGGATCTCGGTGATCCGCTCCAGCCGGCGCGAGACCGTGTTGGGGTGGACGTGCAGGGACTCGGCCGCCCTGGAAGGGCTGTTGGCCGAGGCGAAGTACGCCTCCATGGTGCGGATCAGCTCGGTGTACTGCTGGTCGTCGTAGTCCAGGACGGGACCGATGGTGTCGTTGATGAAACCGGCGATGTTCGGCTTCTCGGAGAGCAGGACGCCGAGGAAGCCCAGCTCGTCGGGGGAGGCGGTGCTGCCGGCGCCGGTGAGCGCCGCGACCGCGTCCAGGACCCGGCGGGCCTCCTGGTACATGTGGACGATGCCGGCCGGATCGTCCACGGGACCGGCGGAGCCGGCCGTGACGGGCTTGCCGAGCACCTCGGAGAGTTCGCGGGACGCCGTACGGGCGATGGCCCCGGCCCCGGTGCCGGGCAGCAGCAGCACGACGACGTCGCCGTCCACGCTCTTGAGGCCGTGGTGGCGGTTGGCGTACGAGGCGGCCCAGGCGACCACGCGGCCCTGGACCCCGCCTTCGGGCCGGGCGATCACGATGACGTGGGGTTCGTCGAGGTTCAGCGCGAGGCGGCGGCTCTGCTCCGCGATCTGCACGGGGGACAGCGAGGTGCCCCGCAGCAGGTCGTGGAAGAACTCGTCCCGCATGTGGCCCTCGGCGGCGGCCATGCCCTGCTCCATCAGCAGTACCACGGCGGTGACCTGGGCGGTGAGCGCGAGGAGCTGGACCTGGCGGTCGGTGACGGGCTCCTTGCAGGACAGGATGAGCGTGCCCAGCATCTCGTCGCCCGCGGCGACCGAGGCGATCCACACCCCGTCGCTCGTGCTGCGCGGCTGCCGGTCGGTGTGGGCGTCCAGCAGGACGGTGCGGACCTCCGCCTCGTTCAGCGCGGGGGGTTCGCCGCCGGGGCAGGCGAGGTTGCGGCCGGACGCATCCCGGACGAGGAGCGTGCCGTCGAGGCCCTTGACCGCTTCGGCGGCCAGGTTGCCGAGGCCGCCGCCCTGGAGCACCAGGTCGAGCAGCCGGCCGTGGGTCTCGCGGAGCTGGCGGGCGGTGGTGGAGGAGTCGCGGGCGCGGGAGGTGTCCTGCTCCAGCTCCACGACCTCGTACCGGGTCTGCTCCAGCAACCGGGCCTTTTCGATCGCAACGGTTGCAAGGTCTGCGAGTGAACTCATCAGCGACACTTCGTCCGGGGTGAAGTGGCGGATGTTGCGGTCCGCCACGTACAGGGCTCCCAGGGCGGTTCCGGCGTGCCGCAGCGGGACGGCCATGACGGCGTGCAGCCCCTCGGCCTGCACCACCTCGTCGATGACGGGGCTGTGCTGGAAGGTTTTGTCGTTCATGTAGTCGGCCGACCAGAACGGGGCGGAACCGTCCGCGGCCCGCTTGCCGACGCCCCCGCCGGTCAGCGGGATGGCGAATCCGATGGTCAGCGCGGAGGCGTGGCCGTCGGCCGAACGGACCCTGGAGCACTGCTCGTCGAGGTCGTCGAAGCTCACCCAGGCCATGTCGAGCCCGAGCAGCAGCCGGGCCCGGCGGGTGATCACCTTCAGGAGTTCGTCGAGGTCGTACGGCAGGGTCAGGTCACGTGCGGTGTCCACGAGGGCGGCGAGGCCGGCCTCGCGCTGCTGGCGGCGCACGAAGAGCGCACGGATGCCGAGACTCTGGTCCCTGGCCCTGGTCAGCTGGGCGAGGGCGTCCCCGGACAGGCCGGACTCACGTGCTTTGCGGACCACGTCGTCGAAGGCAGCCGCGGGCGCCTCTCTGTTCAGCAGTTCCAGCATTTCGTAAGCGTGGTCAACCACGACTTCTCCCCCGACCCCCATAAAAGCCGTTCACGTTTGCACCAACCGAGGTGCAAGCAATCCCTGGCCTGCCTGAAAGTATCTCTTGGGGCAAGAACCGGTCAAGAATCACTTGAGATGCGATCCAGGTCAGGGACGCGGAGGGTGATCGCGTCACCACGGTCCATGAGCGACGCTGTCATCTGAGCACCTTCTGGTCGAGGCTCACTCAAGGGCAGGCTGATCACCGAGCGTTCCGGTGCCGACACCACCGTCGCCACCGCCGGCGCCGTCACCACAGCCTGTCGTTTCCTTGGGGGGATTCGCATGTCTCAGCTGTCTCAGCTGTCTCAGCTTCAGAGTTACGAGCGGTCGCTGCTCCGCAGCCGCCTGTCGCTGACCAGGCAGGACCGGCCGCGCGTGTTCACGCTCGGCGACCGCGAATGGGATCTGTTCGACGAGGTCTTCGCCCCCGTCTACTCCCCCTCCACGGGCGTGGCCCTCGAACTGCTCGGCCTCAACGGGCTTTCCCCGCAGCGGCGTTCGGGTTCGTTCCTGGAAATCGGATGCGGTACCGGCGTCATCGCCGTGACGGCCGCACTGGCCGGGTACGACCGGGTCGTGGCGGCCGACATCAGCCCCGCCGCCGTGGAGAACGCCGCCGTCAACGCGGACCGGCACGGGGTCGCGGACCGCCTCCAGGCCCTGCACAGCGACCTGTTCTCCGGCCTGCGCGAGGACGAGCGGTTCGACCTCGTCTTCTGGAGCTCCAACTACGTGATGGGGCCGGAGGGGTACGAGTACAAGTCGGTGCACGAGCGGGCGTACGTGGACACCGGCTACCAGGCGCACCGCCGCTACCTGGAGCAGGCCGTGCACTGGACCGCCCCGGGCGGCCGCGTCCTGCTGCACTTCAGCGACCGGGGGGACCTCGCGGCGCTGCACGAGCTGGCGGACGTCAGCGGGCGCGAGCTGTCGACGGTGGCGAGCTGCCGCGTCCGCGAGGGGGAGTACGGAGAGGACATGGTCGAGCACATGCTGCTCGAAATCAAGCCAATCCAGGCTTGATTTAGCCGGGGGGATATTTCATCGTGCGTACGCTTCTTGTAGACAATTACGACTCGTTTACATATAACCTCTTCCACTATCTGGCCGAGGTCAATGGCCGGGAGCCGGAAGTCGTCCGAAATGACGATCCGCACTGGAAGATCGCACAACTCGACGCGTTCGACAACGTCGTCATCTCGCCGGGTCCGGGCACTCCGCGCCGGGCCGCCGACTTCGGCGTGTGCGCCGAGATCATCGAGCGCTCGGCGCTGCCGCTGCTCGGCATCTGCCTCGGCCACCAGGGGATCGGCCACGTCCACGGGGCCACGGTCGACCGCGCGCCGGAGCCCCGGCACGGCCGCACCTCGCCCGTCCTGCACGACGGCACCGGGCTGTTCGCCGGGCTGCCCTCACCGCTGGAGGTGGTCCGGTACCACTCGCTCGCCGTGACGGACCTGCCGGACGAGCTCGAAGCCACGGCGTGGACGCCGGACGGCGTCCTGATGGGGCTGCGGCACCGGTCGCGGCCGATGTGGGGGGTGCAGTTCCACCCCGAGTCGATTTGCAGTCAGTACGGGATGGACCTGCTGGCAAACTTCGCCGGACTGACC
>NZ_JBHYVA010000154.1:12279-14485 GCF_042750055.1 Streptomyces sp. NPDC059456 | reverse complement strand
CCCTCCCCCCGGCAGGGGGGCGCCCCGGCGAACACGTCCCCCCACCGCCGCCCCCGCGCCGGGGCGCCCGACCCCCCGGGTGCGGGTCCCCCCGCCCCGCCACCAGGCCGCGCCGGGGGACACCGCCGGCCAGGAGGCGCTGCGGGAGGCCGCCGAAGTGGCCCGGGTCGCCGCGCACCTGCGTGCCCCGGCCCTGCTCGCCGCGTTCCGCCGGCTGGCCGCCGCGGACGCCACCGCACTGGAGCCGGAGCGGGAGGAGGGCGACGCGTGCCCGCCGGGGGCGCCGGTGACGGAGGGCCACGCCCCCGTCGTACTGGCCCGGCTGACCGTCGGACTCACCGAGTACGACGGGTGCGTACGGGTGGAGGAGGTGCACGCCGACCCGTCCGTGCGCACCGCGGTCCTGCCCACGACCACGATCCAGGAGCTGGTGTGCGCCCTGGCCCCCGGGATCGTCGGCGCCGCCGCCCCGGCCGACGCCGGAGGTCCGCGCCTGGTGGCCGGCTCCCTCGCCTGGAGCCGCGAGCACACCGTGCTGGGCTTCGAGGTCACCGCGCCGCTCGCGCCGGGCTGCGCCGAGGCCGAGGGCATCGAGATCACCTCGCTCTCCGACACCGGCCGGGGCTGGGCCACCGACGAGGTCGCCGGGATCCGGGTGTCGGCCGACGGCCGCCGGGTCAAGGTGGACCTCGACCAGCGGCCCGCGTACGAGACGGTCCGCGTCCGCATCCGCGGCACCGGGCCCAAGCCCCTGTACGGCGCGCACCCGCGGGCGCCCTTCGCCGGCCCGGAAGGCGGCCCGCCGGGTACCGCCGACGAGGGCAACGACGCCGTCGTCACCGTCCATCTGCCGCGCGAGGCGGCCCCCGGGAGGACCGAGGAATGACGATCAGCGAAGGCACCGCCGACACCGCCCCGGCGCCCGGCCCGCCCGCTTCCCCGTCCGCGACCGCCGACGGCGGGATCGACCGGCTCAACCCCTTCGACGGGCTGTTCCTGCGCGCCGAACACCTGGCCCGCATCCAGGACTACGCCCGCGAACTGGCCCTGGCCGTCGGAGCGGCGGCCGGCCCCGGCGTCGTCGAGGGCTACGAGGTCAGCGTGCAGGACGGGGTCCTGCGCGTCGGCGGCGGCCTCGCCGTGTCCGCCGAGGGCCGCCCGCTGCGCTCGCAGCGGCTGGTGACGCTCCCGCTCACCGGCCTGGAGCCCGGACCGGACGGATTCTGGTGGGTCGAGGCGGCCCCCGACTCCCGGCCCTACGGCGACGCCCCCGTGCAGGGCGGCTACTGCGACGACCCGTGTGCCGGTACGGCCACCACCCGGCACCCCTACCTCGCCGAAGGAGTGCGGATCCAGCTCGCGGAGGCCGCCGAACGGGGCCTGGACAACCAGCTCCCGGCCGCCCGGCGCAACTTCCTCGCCTCCCGGATCTTCGCCGCCGAACGCACCGCGCACGCGCCGTGGCCGTACGGGGCCGCCGGCGCGCACCTCCCGGCGTCCTGGACCCCGCCCGCCGCGAGCCCGGGCCGGCCGAAGACCGTCCGGCTCGCGGTGCTCCTGCGCGACACGGCCGACCCCGCAGGCTGGACGGTCGACACCTGGGCCGCCCGCCGCGACCGGGCCGCCGCCCCGCCGCAGCGGTACTGGCAGGAACGGCTCGGCATGCGGCCCTGGGACGCCTACACCGCGCAGATCCTCCAGTTCCAGGACCAGTTGGCGCAGGTGCGGGGCGCCGTGCAGCCGTCCGCCGCCGATCTGCGGCCGCTGCTGGAGCAGTTGGCCCAGATCGGCGACCAGCAGTTCCTGCGGAGCCACACCAAGGACCAGGTGGGCCGGGAACTGGCCCGGCTGGTCACGGGTCTCGGCGAGGGTGCCCGGACCGGGGCTGCGGCCGCGGGCCCGTACACCCTGGAACAGCTGGGCATCGTCGAGCTCCCGCCCGCCGGGTACCTGCCGTTCGCGTCCCAGGGCGAGCGCGGCGCCGCCCTCGACGGGATCCGGGCGCTGCTGGGTCAGCAGGTCGACCTGAGGTACTGCTCGTGCGCGCTTCCCGACATCGCCCGGGCCGTGGAGGAGGCACGGCACCGCGACCGCATCCGTCTCGACGAGCCGGCCGGAGGGGGGGGGGGGGGGGCCCGCCGGCCCCCCCCCCCCCCCCCCGCGCGCCCGGGGCGCGGCGGGGGCTGCGAGAGCGCGCGCCCTATAG
>NZ_JBHYVA010000154.1:0-12269 GCF_042750055.1 Streptomyces sp. NPDC059456 | reverse complement strand
GGGGGGGGGGCCGCCCCCCCCCGCGGGGGGGGGGGGGGCTGGGCCCGCGCCCCGCCCCCCGCCCGCGCGCGGGGGGGGGGGGGGGGGGGGGGGGGCGGCGCCCCGCCCCCCCCCACGACGCACCCGTCGGCGACTGGGTCGCCTTCGTCAGGAGGGAGCGGAGGCACTGTTACGACCCGGGAGGCGGCAGTGACCGGCAGGACGGGACGGCCGTGTGAAGGATAGCGCTCGGTGACTGATCCGTGACGGTGTGCGCATAGCATGTGCGGTCGGACTTCTATGCAGGAGGACCGCCTATGAACCAGCAGTTCCTCGCGTCACCGGTCCGTGTTCCCGGGCAGGGGGAGGCGCCGGCACTCCACCTCCTCGGCGGCCCGCGCGTCGTCCATCAGGGGAGATGGCTCGACGTGCCGGAGGGGGGCAAGCGGCTGCTCGCGTTCGTCGCCCTGCACGGCGGACGGGTCGAACGCCGCCATGCCGCGGGGGCGCTGTGGCCGTCCGGCGACGACCTGAGGGCGGCGGGGAACCTGCGTTCCGCACTGTGGCGGCTCAAGGCCGCCGGCATCGACCTGCTCGACTCCGACAAGTGCTCCCTCGCCGTGCGCGAGCACACGGTCGTCGACCTGTACGTCCTGTACGGCTGGGCCGGGCGGCTCATCGGCGGCACCGCCACCCCCCAGGACCTGTCGGCGCTCAAATGGCGTACCGACGCACTCGATCTGCTGCCCGGCTGGTACGACGACTGGGTGCTGCTGGAACGCGAACGGGTCCGCCAGCGGCTGCTGCACGCACTGGAGGCGCTCAGCCGCGAGCTGGCCCGCGTCGGCCGGCACGCCGAGGCGGTGGAGTCGGCCCTGCTCGCGGTCAGCGCCGAACCGCTGCGCGAGAGCGCCCAGCGGGCCCTGATCGAGGCCCACTTGGCGGAAGGCAACCTCATCGAGGCCATGCGCGCCTACGACACCTACCGCGACCTGGTGAAACGCGAACTCGGCGTCGAACCGGGCTGCGAACTCTCCGGCCTCATACGGAACTTCTGCCGCTCGGCCACCCGGGCCCGGGAGGTGCCGGCCGCCCGGGTGCGGCACGCCTGATCCGGGGCCAAGCTGGAGGCATGAGCGACGACCGGCCGGGCCGGCGCAGTACGGAGCTGCGCCTGGCCCTCGCGATGCGCGGCGGGGTCAGCCTCGCCGTATGGATGGGCGGGGCCTGTTGCGAGACGGCGGCGCTCCGCGCGGCGGCCCGGCAGGAACCGGCCCCGGAATCGGGCCTGTACGCGGGGCTGCTGGAGACCTGCGGGTACGAGGACGTCGACATCGACGTCCTCGTCGGCACCAGCGCCGGGGGACTCAACGGCGTCCTGCTGGCCTGCCACCTCGTCTACGGGATGCCGTTCGGGCCGGGCGTGCGCGACGTGTGGCTGCGCCTGGGCGACCTCGAAGGGCTGCTGCGCCGCTCGACGCCCTTCCACGTGCCGGCCTCGCTGATGCGCGGCGACGAGGTCTTCTACACGGAGCTGCGCCGCTCGATCGGCCGGCTCCTCGACGAGGCCCCGCCCGACTGGGAGCCCCCGACCTCGCTGCGGCTGATCCTGACCGCCACCCGGCTGCGGCCCCGCCGCGACCGGGTGCGGCCCACCCTCGGCCGGCCGCTCCTCGTCGGCCGGTCCAACGCCTACTTCCGCTTCCGTCACCGCGGCGCCCTCACCGACTTCCCCGACGACGTCACCGGCGCCGCCCGCGAGGTCGCGCTGAACCGGCTGGCCTACGCCGCCCGCACCTCCTCCTCGTTCCCGGGAGCCTTCGAACCGGCCCGCGTGTACGTCGGCAACGGCGCGCAGCCCGTCGAGGACCCGCCCCGCGTGGACATGCGGGGCGTCAGCAGCGAGACCGGCCACCCCGACGAGAACCTGAACGGCTGCGCCGAACTCATCGACGGCGGACTGCTGGACAACATCCCCGTCGCCTGGGCCGTACGGGCCGTCGCCGGGGCGCCCGTGGCCCGCAAGGCCGACCGCTGGCTGCTGTTCCTCCAGCCCGTGCCGCCCCTCCCGCCGCCCCCCGAGCCTGGCGGCAGCCGGCGCGTGACCCGCCTGGTGCGGCTGGCCGCGAAGTCCCTGGCCGTGAAGACCGGCTCCGAGTCCCTGCGCGACGACGCCCTCGAACTGCGCGCCGCCGAGGCCGCGGCCCAGCAGAAGCGGGCCGCCTCCGGGGTGATGCCGCTGACCCTCGTCGAGCTGTACGACACGGCGATGGCCCGCCAGGAGGCGTACGCCCGCACGGTCGGCCGCGCCGAGGCCCTGCGGCTGATCCGGCTGCTGGAGGACCCGGCCGACGTGACCGGCCCGGACGCGCTGCCGCTGCCCGCGGGCCCGGGGCCGCTGAACGCACTGGACGAGAGCGCGGGGGAGGGCTCGACGGCCCTGTTCACCCGGCTGCGCCAAGCCTCGCCCGGCCTGGCGGCCGTGCCCGGCACCCTGCCCGGACCCGGATACTCCCCCCTGGTCCCGGCGCGCACCGTACGGCTGCTCATGGACTGGCTGCGGGCGTACGAGTCCGGAACGGGACCCGTGGACACGGAACTGGTGGAGGCCTACCGGACGCGGCTGTTCGCGTGCCGCGCCGCCGTCGCCACGCTGAGCGCAGCCCGCGACCGGCTGCTGCTCGGCCGCTACCGGGCCGCCCTGTCCCTGGGTCTCGTCCCCACCGACGCCGCGGCGCCCTTCCACGAGGCGACCCGCCTGCTGGGTGCCCTCATGCCGCCGCTGCCCCCACCGGGGGCGACCCCCGAACAGTGGGAGACCTGGTCGGCGAACCTCGCGACCGCCGTCACCGGCGGGTCCCTGCCGGAGGTCCCCGCGCCCGGCCCCGGCCCCGAGCCCGTACCCGAGGGCTTCACGCTCCTGTGGGAACGGCTCGCCGGGCTGGGCCGGGAGATCGGCGGGAACCTGGTCCCCGACGTCGACGGCTACGAGGCGCTCCACCAGGCCGCGGCCGGCGCGGGCCCGCCGATGGCCGAGGCACTGGCGTACGCCGAGGTGCTGCTCGGCCCGCTGCGCCCGGACCCGCTGGCCGAGGCCCCGGACATCGACTTCCACACCGTCTCGGCGGCCGACACCAGCTGGGCCACCCGCAGGGTGCTGCCGCAGGTGGCCCAGAACTCGCCGAAGGACATGGTCAGGGCCAAGCTCAGCGGCAACCAGCTGAACAACTTCGCCGCGTTCCTCAGCGCCCGCTGGCGGATGAGCGACTGGACCTGGGGCCGGCTCGACGGGGCCTCCTCGCTCGTGGCGGTCGTCGCCACCGACGAACGCCTGCACGACGCCTTCGGGGACACCGCCGACCTCACGGAGCTCGGCGAGGAGATCGCCGCGGAAATGGCCCTCGGCCCGGTCTTCACCGAGCTGTGGGCGCAGGACGTCACCCGCCGGCCGGGCATCGCCCGCTGGGACCGGGTACGGGACGTCCTGACCGCCGTGCGCCAGCACGAGATCCTCCACGAGGAGCTGCCCTTCCTCGCCGCACTGCACCACAAGGGCTTCCGGGGCGGCAACCGGCCGCCCGACGCCCCGCTGAACCCTCCCGGCCTGGCCACACCGGCCGAGTTCGACGCCGCGCTGGACTCCTTCGCCGAGGTCGGCGCCGAGGAGGTCGGCCTGCTGCTGCGGGCCCGCGACCCGCGCCGGGCGGCCCTGCGGACCGGGCTGCTCGCCTGGCCGGCGCTCCAGCCCAGCGGCAAGGCCGGGGCACGCCTCGTGCAGGGCGTCCTCGGGGTGCTCAAGCCGCTGGTCTACCTCCCGGTCCTGGCCGGGGCGGTGGCCCCGCTGCCCGCCCTGTGCGCGGCCGTCCTGATGTGGACGGGCATCGCCTTCTGCACCGCCCACTGGTCCTCCCTCCTGGGCCACGTCCCGGTCTGCGCGTACGCGATGGTCGCCCTGGCGGCCCTCGTACGCCAGCGGATCCGCCCGGCCCCACTGCGCGTCCCCGCCCTCCTGCTCGCGCTGGCCGGGCCGCCCGTCGCCCTCTGGCAGCTGCGCGGCGTGCACCCGCCGGACGTCGGCGACGGCGCCCGCACGCTGATCGTCGGGGCCTGCTTCGCCCTCGCCTGCGCCGCGCTCCTGTACGTCGGCACGGACCGGTGGCGGCTGCTGCCGGGCGCCGCCGTGATCGGCGGGGCGATCGCCGCCCTGATCCAGTTCGGCCGTCCGGGGCTCGGCGGCTGGTGGGGCGCGTTCATCCTGTACGCCGTCCTGTTCTGGGTCACGTTCGTCCTGCCCTGGCTGTACCCGAAGCCGCGCCCCGCGCCGGACTGAGCAGCGCCCCGCGCCGAGGGCTCGGATAGGGTGAATCGGTAGGAATCGGACCCCCCGGGGTGAGGTCGGTGCGGTGGACACATACCAGTCGACGAGCGAGGTCCCGGATCAGCCGGCCGCGGCAGTCGGATACGCCGGTGTGCTCAGCGAACTGCTGCCCATCGCCCTGTGGCGGGAGGACGCCGACGGCATCATCGTCGAATGGTCCCTCGCCGCCCAGGACCTGCTCGGCCACCGCCCCGAGGACATCCTCGGCCTCCCCGGCAGCTCCGTACTCGTCCCCGAGGCCAACCGGACGCTCGCCGACGACCTGACCCGGCGCGTCCAGGCGGGTGAGACGGTCGTCGGCACGCTCCCCGTACGCCACCGCGACGGACACCGCGTCACCATGGAGATGTGGATCGTCCCCGCCGCCGACCCGCAGGGCCGCACGGGCGCCCTGCTGATCGCCGTCGAGACCTCCGAGGTCCTCGGCATGCGGGACTCGCTCGCCGCGCTCCAGAGCCTGTTCACCCAGTCGCCCATCGGACTCGCCACCCTCGGCCCCGACCTGCGCTTCCTGCGCGTCAACGACGCACTCGCCCGGATGAACGGCGTCTCCGCCGCCGACCACCTCGGCAAACGCCTCACCGAGGTCGTGCCCGGCGTCAACGCCGTCGCGCTGGAAGCCACGATGCAGCAGGTCATGGACCGCGGGACCGCCGTCGTCGACGTCCGCCGCACCGGCCGGACCCCCTCCGACCCCGACCACGACCGGACCTGGTCCTGCTCGTACGCACCGCTCCTCGACGGCTCCGGCCGCCCCCTCGGCGTGATCGCCTCCCTCATCGACATCACCGAGAGCCAGCGCGCCCAGGTCGAGGCGGAGCAGGCCCGCCGGCGCTTCGCCCTCCTCGCCGAAGCCGGCACCCGCATCGGCACCACCCTCGACCTGAGCCAGACCGCCCGCGAGATCGTGCAGGTCCTCGTACCCCGGCTGGCCGACTCGGCCGACGTACAGCTGCTGGAGAGCGTCCTCGCACCCGACGACGCGGCCGCCACCCACCAGGGCGTGCTCCGCCGCATCGCCGTCGAGTTCCCCGACCCCACCGCCCCCACCGCCCGCCTCGCCCCCGGCCAGACCTTCCAGATCCCCCCGGACTCGGTCTACGAAGCCGTCATCGCCGAAGGCCGGCCCATGAACCTGTACGCCTCAGACGTCCACGCGCTGCTTCCCGACCCGCGCGCCGCGGAACTGCGCGCCTACCTCGCCACCCTCGGCGCCGCCCGGCTGATCCCCCTCCTCGCCCGCGGCACCGTCCTCGGCGCGGTCACCGTCACCCGCGTCCGCGCCCGCGAACCCTTCGACGCCCAGGACTGCGTGCTCCTCGACGAGGTGGTCGCCCGCGCCGCCCTCAACATCGACAACGCCCGCATGTACACCAACCAGCGGCGCGCCGCCCTCACCCTCCAGCGCAGCCTCACCAACAGCGCCCTGCCCGAGGTCACCGGCCTCGAACTCACCGGCCGCTACCTGCCCGCCAGCGACCACGACGTCGGCGGCGACTGGTTCGACGTCATCCAGCTGCCCGGCGGACGCACCGGCCTCGTCATCGGCGACGTCATGGGCCACGGCATCCACGCCGCCGCCGTCATGGGACAGCTGCGCACGGCCGTGCGCACCCTCGCCCGCCACGACGTCCCCCCGACCCAGCTGCTGCGCTCGCTCGACACCGCGGTCGCCGACCTGGGCGAGGACGAGATGGCGACCTGCGTCTACGCCGTCCACGACCCGGCCACGGGCGGCTGCGTCATCGCCCGCGCCGGCCATCCGCCGCCGGCCGTGGTCACCGCCCGCGGGCAGGTCACCTTCCTCCACGGCCCGCCCGGCACCCCCCTCGGCACCGGCGCGCGGGAGTTCCGCACCGAGGAGGTCGCCCTGCCGGCCGGCAGCCTGCTCGTGCTGTACACCGACGGCCTCATCGAGGCCCGCGACCGTGACCTCGACCAGGGCATGGCCCAGCTCGGATGGGCGCTGCGGGACCCCGGGCGGCCCCTGGACGGGCTGTGCGACGACATCCTGGCCCACCTGCTGCCCGGAGCCCCGCAGGACGACGTGGCGGTCCTGCTGGCCCGCACGGCGCTCTCCCCGGCCGGCTGACCGCCCGCCGCCGTACGGGTACGGACACGGCTACGGTTTCAGGTACGGGTACGGGTACGGGTACCGGCGAATCGTTCCACCGGCGTCCCCGTCACCAGGCCAGGTCCTCCAGCGCCTCCAGGTCCGGGACCGGCAGGGCCGGCTCCGGATCCCCGGTCAGCGGCAGCTCCGCCCAGATGACCTTGCCCCGCTCCGTGTACCGGGTGCCCCACCGCTCGGCGTACTGCGCGACCAGGAACAGGCCGCGGCCGCCCTCGTCGGTGGTGGCCGCGTACCGCAGGTGCGGCGAGGTGCTGCTGCCGTCGGAGACCTCGCAGATCAGGCTGCGGTCGCGCAGCATCCTCACCCGGATGGGCGCATGCCCGTACCGGATGGCGTTGGTGATCAGCTCACTGAGGATGAGCTCCGCCGTGAACGCGATGTCCCCCAGGCCCCAGCGGGCCAGCTGCGCCGAGCCCGCGTTGCGCACCCGGGAGACCGCCGCCGGGTCGGGAGGCACCTCCCACTCCGCGATCCGGTCCGCCTCCAGCCGCCGGGTGTCCGCGACCAGCAGGGCGATGTCGTCGCTCGGCGCCGGGAACAGCAGCGCGGCCAGTACGTCGGCACAGGCCTGCTCGGGGCTGCGGCCGGGGTGCGCCAGCGTCTGCGCCAGCAGACCGAGGCCGGTGTCGAAATCCCGGTCGCGGTCCTCCAGCAGGCCGTCCGTGAACAGCACCAGCCGGCTCGACTCCGGCAGCTGCAGCCGCGTGACCTCGAACGGCATCCCGCCCACCCCCAGCGGCAGCCCGGCCGGCAGCTCCGGGAACTCCACGCCCCCGTCCGGCCGCACCAGGGCCGGCCCGGGGTGCCCGGCGCTCGCCATCGTGCAGAGCCCGGAGACGGGATCGTAGACCGCGTACAGACACGTGGCGCCCGTGACCCCGGCCGGCTCGCCCGCCCCCTCCCCGGGGTCCCCGGCACCCGCCGACTCGTTCTGGTCGATCCGGTGGATCAGCTCGTCCAGATGCCCCAGCAGCTCGTCCGGCGGCATGTCCAGCCCCGAGAAGTTGTGCACGGCCGTCCGCAGCCGGCCCATCGTGGCCGCCGCGTGCACGCCGTGCCCGACGACGTCACCGACGACCAGCGCCACCCGCGCACCGGCGAGCGGGATCACGTCGAACCAGTCCCCGCCCACCCCGGCCTTCGCCGGCAGGTACCGGAACGCCACGTCCACCGCGTTCTGGTCCGGCAGCACCCGCGGCAGCAGGCTCTGCTGGAGCGCCACGGCCGTCGCGTGCTCCCGCGTGAAGCGGCGCGCGTTGTCGATGGACACGGCCGCCCGCGCCCCCAGCTCCTCCGCGAACGAGAGGTCCTCCTCGTCGAAGGCCTCCGCGGTGTCCGCGGCCCGCCAGAAGTTCGCCATGCCCAGGACCACGCCACGGGCCTGGAGCGGCACCGAGATCAGCGAGTGCAGCCCGTACCCCAGTGCCTGGCGGGTGCCGGGCTCGTCCTGCGCCCGCCAGCCCATCGCCGCGTGCAGATCGGGCGCCAGCACCGCGTGCCCGGCGTCCAGGGCCGCCGCCATCGGCGCCGTCGGCACCTCGAACCGGATGATGTCGCCGACCGGCTGCAGCGGCTGGTCCGTACGCACCCCGCTCATCGCCGCCCGGCGCATCTGCGAGTACGCGCCGACGGCCCCCGACGGCTCCTCGCCCTTCAGCACCGGCTCCAGCAGCTCCACCGTGACGAAGTCCGCGAACCGGGGGACGGCCACCTCCGACAGCTCCTCCGCCGTCCGCACCACGTCCAGCGTGGTCCCGATCCGCACCCCCGCGTCGTACAGCAGCTGGAGCCGCTCCCGGGCCACCTGGGCACGCCCCGCGAGCGCGGCCAGCTCCGTGGTGTCGCGCAGGGTCATGACACTGCCCGACGGGTGCCCGCCGTACGTCTTGGTCGGCCGCACGTTCACGGCGAGGAGCCGGTCGCCCGCCAGGTGCACCTCGTCCGTCGCGACCCGTCCGGACTCCAGCAGCGACGTCGTGCGCGGATCGAGGCCGAGCTCGCTCACGTGCCGCCGCTCGGCATCGGGCGGCAGGCTCAGCAGCCGCCGCGCCTCGTCGTTGGCGAGCAGCAGCCGATGGTCGGCGCTGATGATCAGGACGCCCTCGCGCACCGCGTGCAGGACCGCCTCGTGGTGCTCGTTCATCCGGGCCATCTCGATCTCGCCCAGCCCCAGGGTCTGGCGCCGCAGCCGCCGGCTGACCAGGGCGGCGCCGCCCGTGCCGAGCAGCAGCGCGCCCGCCGTGGCGCCCAGCAGCAGGGGGAGCTGGCCCTCGACGACGTCGGCGACGTTGGTGACCTCGATGCCGGTGCCGACCAGGCCGACGACCTTCCCGCTCGCGTCCCGCACGGGCACCACGGCGCGCACCGCGTCGCTCGGGGAGCCCCTGAACACCTCCGTGAAGGACCGCCCCGCGACGGCGCGCGAGAGGTCGCCGGTGGCCCGCCTGCCGATCAGGTCCGGCCTGGAATCGGTGTAGCGGATCCCGTCCGTGTTCATCACGGCGATGAAGTCCACGCCGGAGGCCCGGCGGGCGGCATCCGCCAGGGGCTGCAGCTCACGCGTCGGGTTCGGCGATCCGAGCGCCGCGGGCAGGCCCGGGGCGTGCGCGAAGGCCTCGGCCGCCGCGAGGGAGCGGTTGCGCGCGTCGCGCTCCGTGTCGTAGCGCTCCTGGAACACGAGGGCCAGCGAGGCGGCCGCGATCAGCAGCACGACGATCGCCGCCATGAGCGCGAAGACCTGACCGGCGACGCTGCGGTCACTCAGCGACAGGCGCGGGGGCAGGCCCGGGTCGCGCCCGGGCGGGTGCCGGGGCGGGGATCCCCTGGGTCGACCCAGACGTCCGGTCATGAGCCATTTCTAACACTGTCACCGGGATTTGGGCGGGGCTGCAGGTGTGGCGGCCGCCGCACTCCGGTACGCACGGGGGCTGAGGCCGACCTGCGCGGTGAAGTGCTGGCGGAAGGTGACCTCGCTCGCGAAGCCCGCCCGCCGGGCCACCTCCGGAACCGGGTGGTCGGTCCGCTCCAGCAGCCTGCGGGCCGCGTCCAGGCGGTGCCCGAGCAGCCAGCGGTGCGGCGTGGTGCCCGTCGCGGCCACGAAATGACGGGCGAAGGAACGCGGCGACATCCCCGCCCAGCGGGCCATCACGGCCACCGACAGCGGCTCGTGCAGCCGGCCCAGGGCCCGCTCCCGGACGCCCGCCAAGGCCTCGGCCGTCCGGTCCGCCACCGGGGTGGGCCGGTCCAGGTACTGGGCGTGGTCGCCGGTGCGGAACGGGCCCGTCACCATGGACCGGGCGATGGCGGCGGCGGCCTCCGCCCCGTGCGCCTGCCGGACGAGGTGCAGACAGAGGTCGATCCCCGAAGCCACCCCGGCGGAGGTCCACAGCCCGTCGTCCGCCACGTACAGCGGTGCGTCCTCGACGAGCACGCAAGGGTGGCGCGCGGCCAGCTCCGGAGCCAGCGACCAGTGGGTCACGGCCCGGCGGCCCGCCAGCAGCCCCGCCTCCGCCAGGATGAACGCCCCGGCGCACAGCGCGGCGACCGGCACGCCCCGGGCGTGCGCCTCCCGCAGGGCGGCCAGCACCGGCTCGGGCGTCGGATCGGACGGTGCGGCCAGCGCCGGAACGACCACCAGATCCGCCTCGGCGAGCCAGTCGAGCCCCCGGTCCGGGGCCAGGGTGAGCCCGCCGGGCAGGGTGATCGGACCGGTGTCGGCGGCACACCGGCGCAGCTCGAACCGGGGGACGCCGAGGTGGCGGCGGTCGGGCCCCCACACCTCGGTGATGACGGCGAGGTCGAAGCTGCGGATCCCGGGCTGGACGACGACGGCTACACGATGCATGCTGCCATCTTGGCAGGATCCCATCGATCCGGGTCCCGGTTGCCGCTGTCGACGGCCCGCCCGGCGCACGAGCATGAACACATGACGAACAACGACATCGCCCTCGCCCCGAACGCCGCCCTGCTGGTCATCGACGTACAGAAGGGCTTCGACGACGCCTCGTACTGGGGCCCCCGCAACAACCCGGCCGCCGAGTCCAACATCGCCGCCCTCATGGACGCCTGGCAGGAGTCGGGGCGCCCGGTGGTCCTCGTCCGGCACGCCTCGCGGACCCCCGGCTCGGTCCTGGCGGCCGACCACCCCGGTCACGCCTTCAAGGACTTCGTGACGGACCGCGCCGGGCAGCAGGCCCTGCTGGTCACCAAGACCGTGAACTCCTCCTTCTACGGCACCCCCGACCTGGCCGCGTGGCTCACCGCCCAGGGCATCGGCCAGCTCGTGGTGACCGGCATCCAGACCAACATGTGCGTCGAGACCACCGCGCGGATGGCCGGGAACCTGGGCTACGACGTGCTCGTCCCGCTCGACGCCACGCACACCTTCGACCTCGCGGGCCCCGGGGGGCTGAACCTGACGGCCCAGGAGCTGGCCACCGCCACCGCCGTCAACCTCCACGGCGGCGGCTTCGCCCGCGTGGTGGACACGGCCCGGCTGGTCGCCGCCGCCGCGGCGCCCGCCCCGCTCACCGCGTAGTACGGCAGCCGCCCGTCCCCCGGCGGGCCGCAGTCCCGGCCGCGCCGCCACGCCCGCATGCGCCGAGGTGCGCCGCCCCCCCCCCCCCGGGCCGGGTGTCCCGGGTGACGCTCTACGACGAGGACCCCGCCCGGCTCGGCGCCATGGCCCGGGTGCTCGCCGACCAGGCGGCCGCCTCCGGGGCGTCCGACGCCCCGGCCGTCACGGCCACCGGGGACCTCGACGAGGCCCTGCGCGGGGCCGACTTCGTCTTCTCCGCCATCCGCGTCGGCGGACTCGAAGGACGCGCCGCCGACGAGCGGGTGGCCCTCGCCGAGGGCGTGCTGGGCCAGGAGACGGTCGGCGCGGGCGGGATCGCGTACGGCCTGCGGACGGTGCCGGTCGCCCGGGAGATCGCCCGCAGGATCGCCCGCATCGCCCCCGAGGCCTGGGTCATCAACTTCACCAACCCGGCCGGGCTGGTCACCGAGGCCATGGCCGAGGAGCTCGGCGACCGCGTGATCGGCATCTGCGACTCCCCGGTGGGGCTCGGCCGGCGCCTCGCCCGGCTGCTGGGGGCCCGCCCCGAAGAGGCCTGGATCGACTACGTGGGCCTCAACCACCTGGGCTGGGTCCGCGGGCTGCGCATCGGCGGCCACGACGCGCTGCCCGGGCTGCTGGCCGACACCGGGAAACTGGAGTCCTTCGAGGAGGGACGGCTGTTCGGGGCCGAATGGCTGCGCTCGCTCGGTGCGATCCCCAACGAGTACCTGCACTACTACTACTTCAACCGCGACACCGTACGGACGTACAAGGAGGCCGAGCGGACCCGCGGCGCGTTCCTGCGCGACCAGCAGCGCGGGTTCTACGCCGAGGCGGGCCGCGCGGACCGGCCGGCCGGGGCGGCGCTGGCCGCCTGGGACCGGACCAGGGCCGAGCGCGAGGCCACGTACATGGCCGAGAACCGCGAGGCGGCGGGCCTGGGCGAGCGCGACGAGAGCGATCTGGAGTCCGGCGGGTACGAGAAGGTCGCGCTCGCGCTGATGCGGGCCATCGCCCGGGACGAGCGGGCCACGCTGATCCTCAACGTGCGCAATCGCGGAGTGCTGTCGGTGCTCGACGCGCAGGCGGTGATCGAGGTGCCCTGCCTGGTCGACGCGAACGGCGCCCACCCGGTGGCCGTGGACCCGCTGCCGCTGCACGCGGTGGGCCTGGTGACCTCCGTCAAGGCGGTCGAGCGGGAGGTCCTCGCGGCCGCCGCG
>NZ_JBHYVA010000153.1:0-14519 GCF_042750055.1 Streptomyces sp. NPDC059456 | reverse complement strand
GCCCCGCCCCGCGCCACCCCCCCCGCCCTCCAGCAGCTCACCCGGCCGCCCCCCCCGGGGGGGGCCCCCCCCTTTCCCGTATCCGGGGCCGGTCGGGCCGGCCGCGGATGGCGCGAGGTCAGTTCAGGCTGCGCAGGACCAGGCCCGTGGCCGGTTTCGGGCCGAACGACGTCGACTTGCGGGGCATCGTGACGCCCTGGCGGGCCAGGTCCCGGACGACCTGCTCCCGTACCGGGTGCAGCAGGACCGCGGTGCCGCCGTGCCGCTCGGCCATGGCGACGGTGGCGGCCGCGTCGTGGATGTACGTGATCTGGTCGGGGGTGTCCGGGATCTGCCACACGGCGTCGAGCAGGGTCGCGTGCAGGACGGTCGCGTCCAGCCGGCGCCACGCCTCGGGCCGGTCGCGGCGCACGGTGCGTTCCAGGAGGTCCAGGTCCGGGTCGGTGACCAGGTGGAAGGTGCCGTCGCCGGACAGGAGGAAGGCGTTGCCGCGCTCGGCGGCGTCGGCGAGGGCCTCCAGGGCGAGCGGCAGCGGGCCGTCGACCGGGCGGACGCGGAAACTGCCCTCGACGGCGGCCAGGGCGTCCGCGACCGGGATGCGGCGCAGCATCCGGTGGATGGCGCGGACCTGGAGCGGGTAGCGGGCCGTGTCGACGAGGAGGACCAGCCCGAAGTCCCAGGCGGTGGGGGACTGGTGCTCCTCCTGGAGGCGCAGGTACGTCGCCCAGCGGTGGTGCCCGTCGGCGATCAGGGCCTGGCGGTGGCCGAGGTCGGTCGTGACGGCCGCCAGGTCGGCGGGGTCGGTGATGGCCCAGAGCCGGTGCCGGAAGCCGTCCTCGGTGGTGGTGGCCAGCAGCGGGGTGCCGGCGGCGGTCCGCTCGACGACCTCGGCGGCGCCCGCCGCGGGGTCGTCCCCGAGGTAGGTGAGGAGGAGGGGCTCCAGATTGGCCGAAGCCGCACGCATCAGACCGGCCCGGTCGGTGACCACGTCCGGCATCACGTCCTCGTGCGGGAGGACGATGCCGGCGTCGGGCTTCGACAGGGCGAGGGCGCCGATCAGGCCGCGTTGCAGCAGACCGCCCTTGCGCTGCTCGTAGACGTAGAGCGCGGGTTCGGGGTCGGCGCTGAGGATGCCGTTGCGGAGCCAGTCGTGCAGGGTGCGCGCGGCCTGCTCGTTGCGTTCGGCGGGGGTGTCGGCCTGCGGCAGGATCAGGCGGACGATGTTGTGCGGATCGGCGGACTGCAGGTGGTCGACGCCATCGGGGCGTACGACCACGTCGTACGGCGGTGAGGTGACGGCGGCCAGGCTGCCGACACGCTCCGGGTCATAGCGCAGTCCATGGAAGGGGATCAGGCGCAGCCCGTCGTCCGCGGTACCAGATGTGGTCATTGGTGCATGGTAAGACGCGTCTCGCGATGCGGGATGATCGGGTGAGCAAGACCGCAGTACTGGCAGTCGGGATCGGTCACGGACCGGTCGAGGATCGAACGGACAGGGAGCCGACAGGATGACCCGGCAGAGCAGGACGAGTCCGGCGGGCAGCGAGCGCAGCCTGCACCAGGCGTACGACACGGCCCTGCTGGACCTGGACGGCGTCGTGTACGCGGGCGGCGAGGCGATCGCGCACGCGGCGCAGTCGCTGGCGGCGGCCCGGGCCGACGGGATGCACCTCGCGTACGTCACGAACAACGCGCTGCGGACGCCGGAGGCGGTCGCCGAGCACCTGGGCGAACTGGGGATCCCGACCGAGGCCGGTGAGGTGATCACGTCGGCGCAGGCCGTGGCCCGGCTGATCTCGGAGCAGGTGGAGCCGGGGTCGAAGGTGCTGGTGATCGGCGGGGAGGGGCTGCGGGTCGCGCTGCGCGAGCGGGGGCTGGTGCCGGTGGACTCCGCCGACGAGGAGGGGCTCGCGGCGGTCGTCCAGGGGTACGGGGGCCCGGACCTGCCGTGGTCGCGGTTCGCGGAGGCCTCGTACGCGATCCACCGCGGGGTGCCGTGGTACGCGTCGAACACCGATCTGACGATTCCGGGGGCGCGCGGGATCGGGCCCGGGAACGGGGCCGCGGTCGAGGTCGTGCGGATCGCCACGGGTGCGGAGCCGCAGGTGGCGGGCAAGCCGCTGCCCCCGATGCACCGGGAGACGGTGCTGCGGACGGGTGCGGAGCGGCCGCTGGTGGTCGGGGACCGGCTGGACACGGACATCGAGGGCGCGTTCAACGGGGAGGTGGACTCGCTGCTGGTGCTGACCGGGGTGACGGACGGGGCGCAGCTGCTGCGGGCCGAGCCGAGGCACCGGCCGACGTACGTGGACCGGGATCTGCGGGGTCTGCTGACGGGGCAGCCGGAGGTCGTGGCGCAGGGCGAGGGCTTCCGGTGCGGGGGCTGGACCGCGGTGGTGACGGCGGACGCACTGGAGCTGAGCGGCGAGGGCGATCCGATCGACGGGCTGCGGGCGCTGTGCGCGGCGGCGTGGACGCAGGCGGGCGAGGGCTCGTGCGCGCTGGACGCGGGGAAGGCGCTGGCCCGGATCGGGCTGTAGGCGGGGGCTGATCAGGCAGAACGGCACGCGGCGGGCGCAGGGTAGGCTAACCTAACCTGCGTGTTGGTCGAGAGTCCTCCTGAACAGAGCGCGGCGCCGGTCGCCGCCGCCCGCCCGCGGCACGCGGCCCGCGCCGCCGGTCTGCTCGGCGCCCTCGCGGTGCTGGCCCTGGTCGCGGTGGCGAGCATCGCCGTCGGCGCCAAGCAGATGCCCCTCGACCAGGTCTGGCACGGCCTGTTCCACTACGCGGGAACGCCCTCCGACGTCGTCGTGCGCGACCTCCGGGTGCCCCGCACCCTCCTCGGGCTGATGGTCGGGCTCGGGCTTGGCCTGTCCGGCGCGGTGATGCAGGCACTGACCCGCAATCCGCTGGCCGAACCGGGCATCCTCGGCGTCAACGCGGGCGCCGCGGCCGCCGTGGTCTCGGCCATCACCTTCCTCGGGGTCTCCTCGCTCAGCGCGTTCGTGTGGTGGGCCTTCCTCGGCGCCGCCGTCGTCTCCGTCGTGGTGTACGTGCTCGGCGGCAGCCGCAGTGCGACGCCGGTGCGCCTCGCGCTCGCCGGCACCGCCGCCAGTGCGGCCCTGGTCGGCTACATCAACGCCGTGCAGCTGGTGGACAGCAAGGCGCTGGACAAGCTCCGTTTCTGGACCGTGGGTTCGCTGGCCTCCGCGAACATGGACACCGTCCGGCAGGTCGCCCCGTTCCTGCTGCTCGGCGCGGTGATCGCACTGTCGCTCGGCCGGCCGCTGAACGCGATGGCCATGGGCGACGACACCGCGCGGGCCCTCGGCGCCCACCTGACGCGGACCCGGATCGCCGCGATGGTCTCCATCACCCTGCTGTGCGGGGCGGCGACGGCCGCCTGCGGGCCGATCGTCTTCATCGGGCTGATGATCCCGCACCTGGTGCGGCTGCTCACCGGTCCCGACATGCGGTGGGTGCTCGCCTACTCGGCGGTGCTCTCGCCGGTGCTGCTGCTGGGCGCCGACGTCATCGGCCGGGTCGTCACCCGGCCCGCCGAACTCCAGGTCGGCATCGTCACCGCACTCATCGGCGGACCCGTCTTCATCCATCTCGTCCGGCGCAAGAGGATGGCCCAGCTGTGACCGTCGACCTCCGGGCGGACCGGCCCGGCTCCCGCGGCTCCCGTGCCCTGCGCGGCCCCGGCGGGCTGTCCCTGCGACTGGAGCCCCGGGCGCTCGTGGCCGGGCTGCTGCTGATCGTGGCCGCGCTGGCGATGGCCGTCGTCCTCATCGGCACCGGCGACTTCGAGATCGCGCCCTGGGACGTCGTACAGACCCTGCTGGGCAACGGCACCCCCGCACACGACTTCATCGTCAACGACCTGCGGCTGCCGCGCGTGCTGGTCGCCGTGCTGGTGGGCGCCGCGCTCGGGATGGCCGGGGCGGTCTTCCAGTCCGTCTCCCGCAACCCGCTCGGCTCCCCGGACCTGCTCGGCTTCAGCTACGGCGCGTCGGTCGGCGCGCTCACCGTGATCGTCCTGTTCAAGGGTGACGCGAACGCGGTCGCGGGCGGCGCGCTGGCGGGCGGACTGCTGACCGGGGTCCTCGTCTACCTGCTGTCGTACAAGCGCGGCATCCACGGCTACCGGCTGGTGCTGGTCGGCATCGGCGCCTCCGCGATGCTCGTCGCCGTCATCAACTACCTGCTGACCAAGGCCCAGCTCGTCGAGGCCACCCGCGCGATGGTCTGGCTGACCGGCTCGCTCGCCGGCCGGGACTGGAGCCAGGTCTGGCCGCTGCTGGGGACCTGCGCGGTGCTGTTCCCGCTCGTCCTCGGGCAGGGCAGGGCCCTGCGGATGATGGAGATGGGCGACGACGCCGCGTACGCCCTCGGGGTACGGGTCGAGCGCACGCGGATGCTGTTGATGCTCGCGGCGGTCCTGCTGACCACCGCGGCCGCCGCGGCCGCCGGACCCATCTCCTTCGTCGCCCTGGCCGCGCCCCAGCTGGCCCGGCGCCTGACCCGCTCACCCGGGTCGAACCTGCTCACCGGCGCGCTGATGGGCTCCGTCCTGCTGCTCGTGTCCGACTGGGCCTCACAGCGCGCCTTCGGTTCCGACCAGCTGCCGGTGGGTGTGGTCACCGGACTGGTCGGCGGTGTCTATCTGCTCTGGCTGCTCGTCACCGAGCGCAGGGCGGGACGTATATGAGCACGGATACGAGCAACTCAAGGAGTACGCAGGTGCAGCGGCTGACCGCGCAGAACGTGACCCTCGGCTACGAGCAGCGGGTCATCGCCGAGAACCTGTCGGTGGAGATCCCCGACCACTCCTTCACGGTGATCGTCGGACCCAACGCCTGCGGCAAGTCCACGCTGCTGCGCGCCCTGTCGCGGATGCTGAAGCCGTCCGCGGGGCGCGTGCTGCTGGACGGGCAGGCCATCGGGTCGATGCCGGCCAAGAAGGTCGCCAAGACGCTGGGCCTGCTGCCGCAGTCCTCGGTCGCGCCGGACGGGATCACCGTCGCCGACCTGGTCTCGCGCGGCCGGTACCCGCACCAGGGGCTGCTGCGGCAGTGGTCGCCGGAGGACGAGCGGATCGTCCTCGAATCGATGGCCTCGACCGGGGTCGCGGAGCTCGCGGACCGGTCGGTGGACGAGCTGTCGGGCGGGCAGCGCCAGCGGGTGTGGATCGCGATGGCGCTCGCGCAGCAGACGCCGCTGCTCCTGCTGGACGAGCCGACCACGTACCTCGACATCCAGCACCAGATCGACGTGCTGGACCTGTGCGCCGAACTGCACGAGGAGCAGGGCCGGACCCTGGTCGCCGTGCTGCACGACCTCAACCACGCGGCCCGCTACGCCACGCACCTGATCGCGATGCGCGGCGGGAAGGTCGTCGCGGAGGGGCCGCCGGCGGAGGTGGTCACGGCGGAGCTGGTGGAGAAGGTGTTCGGGCTGCGCTGCCAGATCATCGACGACCCGGAGACCGGCACCCCGCTGGTGATCCCGGCCGCGCGCAAGGCCCCGGCCGGGCGCGGCCGAGCCGTCACAGCAGGCTCTTGAGGCGGAGCAGGTCGCGGAACCCGGCCTCCAGCCGGACCCGGCCCGAGGCCCAGGCCTTGGCGAACTTCAGCTCGCCCGCGACCATCGCCACCAGGTCGTCGCCGGTCATCGCGAGCCGGATCTCGGCCTTGTCCGCGGGCGGCCCGGGGGAGACCGCGTCGACCCGGATCCGGCCGCCGTCGAGGCGGCCGGTGAAGGTCCGGTCGAGGTCGGTGATGTGGCAGCTCAGGGAGCGGTCCAGCGCGGCGGCACCGCGCACGCTGCCGTCGGCCTGCGCGAGGTTGTCGGAAAGTCTGTCGAGTGCGGCTCGGCACTGATCGATCGTAGCCATCGTGATCTCGACCGTACCGCAGAGCCGTGCTCGGCCGCCCGGGCGCTTCGGGGTAGCGTCGGGGCATGACCGACGACTTCGCCGACGCCGCGGCGGACACACCGGACGTACCGGGTGAACAGGGTGAACCTGGCCTGCCCGCAGAACCCGGCACATCCGGGGAGGCCGCGCCGGAGCCCTCCGCAGGGCCCGCCGGGCCCGGGCCCCTCGGCCTCGTCCGCACGCCCACCGGCCACGCCGGCGTCGACGCCCACCTGGAGCGGCTGGCCGACGCCGACCACCTCACGGCGGACGGACACGTCGCGGTGTACGAGGATGTGCACAGGGGGTTGCGCGACGCGCTGACCGCGCTGGACGCACCACCCGTCCCCGGACCGCACGAAAACAGGAGCTGAACCGAACGTGGCAGGAGTGGCACGCCGCCGCCTGGACGCCGAACTGGTACGCCGCAGCATGGCCCGCTCGCGCGAGCACGCCGCCCAGCTGATCGCCGCGGGCCGGGTGACCGTCGGCGGCGCCACCGCGACCAAGGCGGCCACCCAGGTCGAGACCAGCGCGGCCCTGGTGGTCCTCAAGGACGACAGCGACCCCGACTACGTCTCCCGGGGCGGCCACAAGCTGGCCGGCGCCCTGGCGGCCTTCCAGCCGCGGGGGCTGGCCGTCGAGGGCCGCCGGGCTCTGGACGCAGGCGCCTCCACCGGCGGGTTCACCGACGTGCTGCTGCGCGCGGGCGTGGCCCACGTGATGGCCGTCGACGTCGGCTACGGGCAGCTCGCCTGGTCGCTGCAGAGCGACGACCGGGTCACCGTCAAGGACCGGACGAACGTCCGCGAGCTCACGGTCGAGCAGCTCGACGGGACCCCGGTCGACCTCGTCGTCGGTGACCTGTCCTTCATCTCCATCGGCCTGGTGCTGCCCGCACTGGTGCGCTGCTGCGCGCCGGACGCGGACCTGGTGCTGATGGTCAAGCCGCAGTTCGAGGTCGGCAAGGACCGGCTCGGCAGCGGCGGCGTCGTGCGCAGCCCGGAGCTGCGGGCGGAGGCCGTGCGCGAGGTGGCGGCCCAGGCGGCGAAGCTGGGGCTCGGCGTGCTCGGGGTGACCGCGAGCCCGCTGCCCGGCCCGTCGGGGAACGTCGAGTACTTTCTGTGGCTGAGGGCGGGGGCACCGGCACTCGACCCGGAGGATGTTGACCGAGCAGTGGCGGAGGGGCCGCAGTGACTGAATCAGCGGACAGGTCGGATACCTCGGAATCACCGGTCCAGACGGAGGGGCGGACCGTCTTCCTTCTCGCGCACACCGGGCGGCCTGCGGCCATCCGCAGTGCCGAGCTGGTCGTACAGGGATTGCTGAAGAGCGGGCTGGGCGTACGGGTCGTCGAGCACGAGGCCAGGGACCTGCCGCTGCCGCCCGAGGTGGAGCTGGTGGCCGAGTGCACCCCCGTGGCGCTCGAAGGCTGCGAGCTGCTGATCGTGCTGGGCGGCGACGGGACGCTGCTGCGCGGCGCGGAGTTCGCGCGCGGCTCGGGCGTGCCGATGCTGGGCGTGAACCTGGGCCGGGTGGGGTTCCTCGCGGAGGCCGAGCGGGACGACCTGGACAAGGTCGTGGACCGGGTCGTGACGCGGGCGTACGAGGTCGAGGAGCGGATGACCCTCGACGTGCTCGTACGGACGAACGGCGACGTCATCCACCGGGACTGGGCGCTGAACGAGGCGGCCGTCCAGAAGGTGTCGCCCGAGCGGATGCTCGAAGTGGTCCTGGAGATCGACGGACGCCCGGTGTCCGGCTTCGGCTGCGACGGGATCGTCTGCGCGACCCCGACCGGTTCGACGGCGTACGCCTTCTCCGCGGGCGGGCCGGTGGTCTGGCCGGAGGTGGAGGCACTGCTGATGGTGCCGATCAGTGCGCACGCCCTGTTCGCGAAACCGCTGGTCACCTCGCCGGACTCGGTGCTGGCGGTGGAGGTGCAGACCGGGGTCCCGCACGGGGTGCTGTGGTGCGACGGCCGCCGGACGCTGGAGCTGCCGGCCGGGGCCCGGGTGGAGGTCCGCCGGGGCGCGGTGCCGGTGCGGCTCGCCCGGCTGCACCACGCGTCGTTCACGGACCGGCTCGTCGCGAAGTTCGCGCTGCCGGTGTCGGGATGGCGCGGAGCGCCCCACTAATAGCACATCCGTTCGGGAAACTCTCCACGGGTGACGTCACATGGCACCGGTGAAACCTCGGTATCGTCGTCCCGTGCTTGAGGAGATGCGGATACGGTCGCTCGGGGTCATCGACGACGCGGTGGTCGAGCTGTCGCCCGGTTTCACCGCGGTGACCGGCGAGACCGGCGCGGGCAAGACGATGGTCGTCACCAGCCTCGGCCTGCTGCTCGGCGGTCGCGCCGACCCGGCCCTGGTGCGGATCGGGGCCAAGGCGGCGGTCGTGGAGGGCCGCATCGTCCTGCGCCCCGGCGCGCCCGCCGCCGTACGCGCCGAGGAAGCCGGGGCCGAGCTCGACGACGGCGCCCTGCTGATCAGCCGGACGGTGTCCGCCGAGGGGCGCTCGCGCGCCCACGTCGGCGGCCGCTCCGTGCCCGTCGGCCTGCTCGGCGACCTCGCCGACGACCTCGTCGCCGTCCACGGGCAGACCGACCAGCAGGGCCTGCTGCGGCCCGCCCGCCAGCGCCAGGCCCTCGACCGGTACGCCGGCGACGCGGTCGCCGTCCCGCTGGAGAAGTACGGGGCCGCCTACCGGCGGCTGCGCGCCGTCGCCGCCGAACTCGACGAGATCACCACCCGGGCCCGCGAACGCGCCCAGGAGGCCGACCTGCTGCGCTTCGGCCTCGACGAGATCGCCGCCGTGGAACCGCTGGCCGGCGAGGACGCCGAGCTCGCGGCGGAGGCGGAACGGCTCGGCCACGCCGAATCGCTGGCCTCGGCGGCACAGATCGCCCACGCGGCCCTCGCCGGCGACGTCGAGGACCCGGAGGGCGTCGACGCCAACACGCTCGTCGCGGGCGCCCACCGGGCCCTGGAGGCCGTACGGACCCACGACGCGGCGCTCGGCGCGCTCGCGGAACGGATCGGGGAGCTCGGGATCCTGCTCGCCGACGTCGCCGGGGAACTCGCCGGCTACGCCGACGACCTGGACGCCGATCCGCTGCGGCTCGCCGCGGTGGAGGAGCGGCGGGCGGCCCTGACCCAGCTGACGCGCAAGTACGGCGACTCGATCGACGCCGTGCTGGCGTGGGCCGAGGCCGGCTCGGCCCGGCTGCTGGAACTGGACGGCGACGACGAGCGGATCACCGAACTGACCGCCGAACGCGACGGCCTGCGGGTCGAACTGTCGCTGCTGGCGCAGGCGCTGACCGACGCACGGGTGGAGGCGGCCACGCGGTTCGCCTCGGCCGTCACCCTGGAGCTGGCGTCGCTGGCGATGCCCCACGCACGGGTGACGATCGACATCCGGCAGGTGGAGGACCCCGACGGGGTGGACGTGGACGGCCGTCCGGTCGCGTACGGGCCCTCGGGCACGGACGAGGTCGAACTGCTGCTGGCGCCGCACCCGGGCGCCCAGCCGCGGCCGATCGCCAAGGGTGCCTCGGGCGGCGAGCTGTCGCGCGTGATGCTCGCGGTGGAGGTCGTGTTCGCGGGCTCCGACCCGGTGCCGACGTACCTCTTCGACGAGGTCGACGCAGGCGTCGGCGGCAAGGCCGCCGTCGAGGTCGGGCGGCGGCTCGCGAAGCTGGCCAAGTCGGCGCAGGTCGTGGTCGTCACGCACCTGCCGCAGGTCGCCGCGTTCGCGGACCGGCAGCTGCTCGTCGAGAAGACCAACGACGGGTCCGTCACGCGGAGCGGGGTCACCGTCCTCGAAGGCGAGGACCGCGTCCGCGAGCTCTCGCGCATGCTCGCCGGCCACGAGGACTCCGCGTCCGCGCGGGCGCACGCCGAGGAACTGCTGGCGGCGGCACGGGAAGACACCCCCTAGGGGTGTTCAGCCGATCAGGCCGGGCCTTGCCCTTGGGCTCAGGCCGGGCCCGGGACGGACACCCGTCCCGGGCCCTCGCCGCGTCCCGCGCTACGCCGTGTGGGTGAGGCGCGGGGGCGCGCGGTGGTATCTCCTGCGGGATCCGCACCCGTATGGTCCCGGAACGCGCGTGCGGACTGGCATCCTGGGCGACGTCTCTGCCTCCCTCACCCTGGAGCTTCGGCCCGTGAGCAGCTCCCCGGTCTCGACCCCGGTCCCCGCGCAGCCGTACGGGCGGCCGCCGCTCCGTACCGTCCAAGTACTCGGCGGCGCCGGCGCGGGCAGCAGCGCGCACGTACGGTCGCTCACCACCGGGCTCGCCGCGCGCGGAGTACGGGTCACGGTGTGCGCACCCGTCGAAGCGGAGGGGGAGTACGACTTCACCGGCGCCGGGGCGCAGTTCACCCCGGACGCGGTGAGCGCGCTGCGCGCCGTGTGCGCCGGGGCGGACGTGGTGCACGCGCACGGCGTACGGGCCGGGATGCGGGCCGCGCTGGCACTGCGCGGGCGCAGGGTGCCGCTCGTGGTGAGCTGGCACGGCGGCGGCCCGGAGGCCGAAGGGGCGTGGGGGCGGCTCGGCCGGGTGCTGGAACGGCATGTGGCGCGGGCCGCGGCGGTGGTGCTGGGCGCCTCCTCGGACCAGGTGGACCTGGCCCGGGCGCGGGGCGCGCGGGACGCCAGACTGGCACCGGTGGCCGTGCCGATGGGGCCGCCGGGGCCGGCCGGTCCGGACGCCGCCGCGGATCCCGGCAAGGCCCGGGCGGAACTGGGCGCGGTGGGACGGCCGTTGCTGATCGCGGTCGGCAGCCTGGTGGAACACCGCGGGTACTCCGTGCTCCTGGACGCGGCGCGGGCGTGGCGGGTGCTGGAGCCGCTGCCGCTGGTGGTGATCGCGGGCGAGGGCCCGCAGCGGGCCGAGCTGGCGAGGCGGATCGAGGCCGAGGGACTCCCGGTGCGGCTGCTGGGGCGGCGCCGGGACGCGGCGCAGCTGCTGGCGTCGGCGGACGTGGCGGTGCTGCCGAGCCGGTGGGAGTCGCGGTCCCTGCTGGCGCAGGAGGCCCTGCGGGCGGGCGTCCCGCTGGTCGCGACGGCGGTCGGGGGCGTGCCGGAGCTGGTCGGGGACGCCGGGGTCCTGGTGCCGTACGGGGACCCGGCAGCGCTGGCCTCGGCGGTGACGGACCTGCTGGCGGACCCGGCGCGGTGCACCGCTCTGGCGGCGGCCGGCCACGCCCAGGCCGCCACCTGGCCCACGGAGGACGACACGGTCGCCCAGATCCTGTCGATCTACGACGAACTCATGTCCGTCCGCCGCCCCTGACCCCGCCCCGCGGGGAGGACGTCAGGACACGGTGTGGCGGCGGGCCCGCAGCGCCAGGCTGAGGGAGAGGACCGTCTCCGGGTCGTCCAGGTCGGTGCCCAGCAGCTCCGCGATCCGGGCCAGGCGGTTGTACAGCGTCTGCCGGTTGAGGTGCAGCTCGCGCGCCGTCTCCGCCTTGCGCCCCGCATGGGCCAGGTACGTCTCCAGGGTGGGCAGGAGCGGCGGCCGGGACGCCGCGTCGTGGACCCGCAGCGGCCCGATCGCCCGGTCCACGAACGCCGCCAGGTCGGGGTGTTCCCGCAGCCGCCACAGCAGCAGGTCGATGTCCAGCCGCCGGGCGTCGTACCAGGGGCGGGAGGGGAGCCCGTGGGCCGCCGTCGCGGTCTCGGCGGCGTGCCGCAGGCCCGAGGAGGCCGCCGCCCAGCCGCCCGCCACGCCGACGACCACCGCCGGCGGGGCCGCCGCGCGGTCCAGGCCGGCCCGTTCCACGCCGGCCCGCAGCGCCGCCGCGACCCGGTCCGCGACCGCCGTGCGTTCCGATTCCGCCCGGAGCGAGACCAGCAGCGGCACCCGGCCCTCCACCGGCCGGACCCCCAGGAGCACGGGCACGCCGACCGACGACAGCTCCTCCAGGACCGCCCGGGCCAGGACGGCCCAGTTCCCCGACGGGCCGAGGTCGGAGCCCAGCCGCATGACGACCGGCAGGAGCGGCCCTGCCCCCGGTTTGAACCCGAGGACGCGCGCCTGTCCCGGGGCGTCCTCCGCCGAGATGCGGCCCTCCGCGAGGTCGGTCAGGAAGTCGCCGCGGCCCCGCGCGGCCAGTTCCTCCTCCTGGCGGGCCTGCATCAGGACGACGGCCAGCACGCCCGCCGTCCGCTCCGCCGCCATCCGGTGGACGGGCAGCAGCGGCGCCGACACGCCCAGCAGGACCACCCGGGCGCGGACCGAGCCGGTCCCGTGGCCGCCGCCGGGGACGTCGACCACCACCGCGTTGGCCGAGGGCTCCGCCTCGCGCTGGCCCCGCAGGCCTTCCCACACCTGGAGCGGATCGGCCGCGGCCTCCCCGGAGACCGGGCCCGCCGCGTACAGGAGTTGCCCGTCCGGGGTCTCCAGGAACACCGGGTTGGCGGTGAAGCCGGCCAGGATGTGCAGGACCTGGGGGATGCCGCCACCGCTGAGCAGGGCCTCCGTACACCGCCGGTGGACCTCCTCGGCCCGCTGGAGCAGCGCGTAGTGGTGGTTGACGATCTCGGTGTGGATCTCCTCCGTCACCGCCACGAACGGCACTTCGCGGTGGAGCTGGACGAGCGGGAGGCCGGCCGTCCGCGCGGTCTCGACGAGGGTCGCCGGGAGCCGGGTGAAGCGCGGGCCGAGTTCGACCACCAGCGCGGCGATCCCCCGGTCCGCGAGGCGCCGTACGAAGGCACGCTGCTCGGCGGGCCGGGTGCCGAGGCCCAGCCCCGTGGTCAGCAGCAGTTCCCCGCCCTTGAGCAGGGACGCGATGTTCGGCACCTCGCCCGCGTGCACCCAGCGCACGGTCCGGCCGAGCCGGTCGGCGCACGCCACCACCTCCGGCAGTCCGCTGCGCAGCCCGGGCAGCTCCAGTGCCCGCTGAACGGTGATCCCGCCCTGGTTGTCCATGTCGCGGGACGCTACCGGCCGTCCGGCTCCCGGCGCATCACCGGGCGGGAACGAGGTCCGTTATGTCCCCACCCGGGCCGGGACGGCGAGCGGGTCACGCGGGCTTGATGTTGTGGTTGAAGCGGAACACGTTGTCCGGGTCGTACGCCCGTTTCACCGCGGCCAGCCGGGTCAGGTTCTCCGGGCCGAGGCCCGCCGCCACCCGCTCGGGGCCCTCGTCGCCGGTGAAGTTGAGGTAGACCGCGCCGGTGCTCCACGGCTCCACGTGGTTGCGCACGTCGCGGACCCACTGCCGGCAGCGCTCGTCCTCGGCCGGGTCCTCCCAGACGCCGAAGGGGTGCACGGCCCACGGCGAGTCCCGGTACGGGACCGGGAACTCCGCGGGCCCGTCCGCGATGGCGCCGCCCAGCGGGAACAGCACGTGCTGGGTCGGGGTCGGTACCGGCATCACGTCGCCGAGCGCGCAGAAGACGCTGACGAGTTCGTCCGGCAGGCCGGTCAGGTACTCCGCGGACCAGTAGTTGCGCAGCCCCGGAGGGTCGTCCAGCATGCACTGGAAGTCCGCGTACGGCAGGGCCATGAGCACCTCCGCCGAGTGCGGCAGCGCGAGCAGCGGCCCGGCCAGCTTGCGCAGCGCCTCCTCGCCGCCCGCGTACGTGAGCAGCGCGCCCGCCACGAGGGTGCCGACCAGGGGCGGCGGTACGAACGGCTCCGGCGGGGCGGTCATGTAGATCACTCCGCCGCCCACCTCGGCCGGGCCGCTCTCCAGCACGTCGCGGTAGGTGCGCACCACTTCGGGTCCGGCCTCCGGCGGGTACAGCAGCAGGCAGATCGCGAACTCCGGCAGCTCGTGCAGGCGCAGCGTGATCGAGGTCGCGACCCCGAAGTTGCCGCCGCCGCCGTGCAGGGCCCAGAACAGCTCGGGGTTGTCCTCGGCGGTCGCCGTGACGGCGCTGCCGTCCGCGGTGACCAGGTCGACGCCGAGCAGGTTGTCCACGGCCAGCCCGAACTTCCGGTCCAGCCAGCCCGATCCGCCGCCGAGGGTGAACCCGGTGACGCCGGTGGTGGAGACCCGGCCGCCCGTGGTGGCGAGGCCGTAGGGCTGGCAGGCGCGGTCCAGCACGCTCATCACCGCGCCGCCCCCGACGCGTACGGCCTTGGCCCCGGGATGGACCGTGACCTCCTGCATCCGGCGCATGTCGACCACGACGCCGCCGTCGTTGAGGGACATCCCGGCGACGCTGTGGCCGCCGCCGCGCACCGCCACCGGCAGGTCCAGCTCCCGGGCGAAGCGGACGGTGGTGACGACGTCCGCCTCGCTCTCGCAGCGGGCGATCACGGCGGGCCTGCGGTCGATCATCGAGTTGAAGATCGTCCGGGCTTCGTCGTACCCGGGATCGTCCGGGGCGAAGACCTCACCGGCCAGGTCCTCGCGGAGCGCCAACAGGGCCGTGCCGGCCTTCGAGTGGGGAGCCATGACCGCGCCCCTTTCGCGCAGGAGACGAACCCTTCCAGCGTAGGCGGGGCCGATGCGGGCGGCGCGGTGAGCGGCGGGCGGCGGCGCGGGGGGGGGGCGGGCGCCCCCCCCCCCCCCGGCCCACCCCCACCCCACCCCCGGCCGGTGGAGCACCGCGTGTGTGGATAAGTGGGGGGGTG
>NZ_JBHYVA010000152.1:0-14581 GCF_042750055.1 Streptomyces sp. NPDC059456 | reverse complement strand
GCGCGCCCCGCGCCAGCGGCCCGGGGTGCGCGCGCTGGGGGCGCGCGCCGACACCGAGAACGCGGGGGAGTTCGGCATCGACCTCGACCGGACCCTGGTGATCGGCCCGTCCGCGAGCACGGGGCGCACGGCCGGGACGGGGGCCGGGGCCGGGTTCGGGTTCGGGTTCGGGTTCGGCGGAGAGCCGCACACCGCCGCACCCGTCCTCGGCTACCTCGGGGCGATGGACGGCGTACGCAGTGACGACCACGACCAGTTCCTGTTCGTGTCCGCCGGCGCCGGACCCAGCGCGGCATGCGCCCTCTACCGGCCCGAGGGGTGGTGAGCCCGGTGCAGCGTACGAGCCCGCCCGCCGAACGCAACGACACGGGCAGTGTGCCCGGGTGGCTGGAGCGGAACGCCCGCGCCTTTCCCGACAAGCCGGCCGTGATCCACCCCCTCGGCCGCGGCCGCGGGTACGGCACCGTCACCTACGGGCAGTTGCAGGCGACGGTCGAGGAGCTGGCCCGCGGATTCGAGCACGCCGGGATCGCCCGGGGCACCAAGACGGTGCTGATAGCCCCACCCGGACCGGAACTGTTCGCGCTCGTCTTCGCGCTGTTCCGGGTCGGGGCCGTGCCCGTCGTCGTGGATCCGGGCATGGGGGTGCGGCGCATGCTGCACTGCTACCGGGCCGTGGGCGCCGAGGCCTTCATCGGGCCGCCCCTCGCCCAGCTCGTGCGCGTCCTGGGCCGTCGTACCTTCGCCGGAGTACGGGTTCCCGTCACGCTGGGACGCCGCCGCCTCGGCCGCGGTCACACCCTGGCCGCACTGCGCGCCGTGCCCGCACCCACGCCCCGAGCCGGAACCGGAACCGGAGCCGGGAGCGCCGTGCGCCCGGAGGGGACGGCGCCGGCGGGCGGGGACGACCTGCTGATGATCGGCTTCACCACCGGAAGCACCGGACCGGCCAAGGGAGTCGAGTACACCCATCGGATGGCGCTGTCCATCGCCCGCCAGATAGAGGCCGTCCACGGCCGCACCCGCGACGACGTCTCCTTGATCACGCAACCCTTCTACGGGGTGCTCGACCTGGTCTACGGCTCCACCCTCGTGCTCGCACCGCTGGCCCCCGCCCGGGTCGCTCAGGCGGACCCGGTGCTGCTCGTGGACGCACTGGAGAGGTTCCGCGTCACCACCATGTTCGCCTCGCCCGCACTGCTGCGGAACCTGGCCGGGCACCTCACCGGCGCCGTCCGCGAGCAGCACCCGCTGCCCGACCTGCGCTGCGTGGTGTCGGGCGGGGCCCCGGTGCCCGACGCGGTCGTGGCCACACTGCGCCGGGCACTGGACGAGAAGGCGCGGATCCACGTGACGTACGGCGCCACGGAGGTGTTGCCGATCACCTCGATCGAGGCGGCCGAAATCCTCGGCGACGACCACGTTCACGGCGATGGCGACAGCGACAGCGACAGCGACAACGACGACGGCGACGGGGGCGGCGGCCGCGAACGCGGCGGTACCGCGGCCCGGTCCGCCGCGGGCGAGGGGACGTGCGTCGGCCGGCCCGTCCCCGGCACCCGCGTGACCATCGCCCCCGTCACCGACGGCCCGCTCGCCCGCCTGGACCCCGCACGCAGCGTGCCGGCCGGCCACATCGGCGAGATCCTGGTCCACGGCGACTCCGTCAGCCGGCGCTACCACAACGCACCGCAGTGCGACGCCCTGCACAAGGCGACCGAGGAACGGCCCGGTGGCGAGGCCCCGCGCCTGTGGCACCGCACCGGTGACCTCGGCCGTCTCGACGACGAGGGACGGCTGTGGTTCTGCGGCCGCGCCGCCCAGCGGGTCCGCACCGAATTCCGGGACCTGTACACCGTGCGCGTCGAAGGGGTCTTCAACGCCCATCCCCTCGTCCGGCGCACCGCCCTGGTCGGCATCGGGAGGTCCGGCGCACAACGGCCCGTCGTCTGCGTCGAGATCGAGACCGCAGCGCACGGCGGAGCGCTCGACGACAGCGGGTGGCGGCGGCTGGTGGCCGAACTGCGCGCGCTGGCCGACGCGCACGCCGCGACGACCGGTCTCCGGGAGTTCCTGCGCCACCCCGGCTTCCCCGTGGACATCCGGCACAACGCCAAGATCGGCCGCGAGGAGCTGGCCCGCTGGGCCGAGCGGCAGCAGGACCGTCCTACCCCGCTGTTCTCGCGTACGAGCCCCGGCACCCGGGGGAGGACGCGGTGAAGATCCTGGTCACCGGCGCGTCCGGGTTCCTGGGCGGGCACCTGGTCGACGGCGCCCTGAGCCAGGGCCATCAGGTCCGCGCCCTCGTACGGCCCGGCAGCGATGCCGTACGCCTGCGCTCCCTGCCCGGGGTCGAGGTCGTCACCGGCGATCTCACCGACGCCGGCTCGCCGGGGCGCGCGGCGGAGGGCTGCGAGGCGGTGCTGCACAGTGCGGCGCGGGCCGTCGACCACGGCAGCCGCGCGCAGTTCGAGGCCGCCAACGTCACCGGCACGCTGCGGCTGCTGGCGGCCGCGCGGTCGGCGGGGGCGCGGCGGTTCGTGTTCGTCTCCAGCCCGAGCGCGCTGATGCGGGTGCGGGAGGGCGACCGCTTCGGCATCGACGAGAACACCCCGTACCCGCAGCGGTGGTTCAACCACTACTGCGAGACGAAGGCGATCGCCGAGCAGTACGTACGGGCGGCCGACGGACCGGAGTTCACCACCTGCGCGGTGCGCCCGCGCGCCATCTGGGGACCGCGTGACCACGCCGGCTTCCTGCCGCGCATGGTCGACGCCATGCGCTGCGGCCGGCTGCCCGACCTGTCGGGCGGCAAACGGGTCCTCGTGTCACTGTGCCACGTCGACAATGCGGTGGACGCCTGCCTGCGCGCCGCCGTAGCCCCCGCCGGACGGGTCGGCGGCAGGGCCTACTTCGTCGTGGACCGCGAGGAGACCGACCTGTGGCCCTTCCTGGCCCGCGTCGGCACCCTCTTCGGCTGCCGCCCGCCCGCCCCGCGCATCCCGCTCCGCCTCGGCCGCTCGATCGCCGCGGCGGTCGAGACGGGCTGGCACCTGCACCGCCGCGCCACGGGCCCGAGCAGGGGCCGCGGCCCGGAGTCGGGGCCGCCCATGAGCCGCTACATGCTGGCGCTGCTGACCCGCTCGGCCACGTACGACACCACCGCCGCCCGGTACGACCTCGGCTACACGGCTCCGCGCACCCAGGCCGAAGGACTGCGGGCACTGCACGAGTGGGTGACGGCGGAGGGCGGCGTCGCCGCCTGGACCGCCCGCCCGGGAGCCTCCACCGGCTCCCCCGCGGCGGGCCCCCCACCCGCGCCCCGCCCCCCACCCCACCCCAACCGGCCACGGGACACCCCGGGCTGACAAACCCCCCCGCCCCCGCCGCCGGCGCCCCCCCCCCGCCCCTTCGTGCATCAGTGCCGTGCATCAGGCCCGTGCATCAGGGCCGTATCCGGCCCGCGCATCAGGCCCGGCGGTGCCGCGCGGCCCCCTTGGAGGCTTCCTTGGAAGCCTCCTTGGCTGCGTCCTTGGCGGCCTCTTCGGCAGCCTCCTTGGCCTCCCACTCCGCGATCACGTCGATCGGCGGCGGGGCCTTCGCCAGGAACACCCACGTGAAGTACACCGCCAGCACCATCGGCGGCAGCTTCAGGGCGATCAGCACCCAGCCCAGCTGCGTCGCGTCGCCCCACCAGTACAGCGGGAAGAGGATCGCGTACTTCGCGAGGAAGATGATCCCCCAGGCCAGGCTGGCCTTGGTGTACGCCTTCTTGCGCCCGGGGTTGCGGGTGCGCCAGGACAGGTTCTCCTTGAACACCGGCCCCAGGATCACGCCCAGCAGCGGGAACCCGACCAGCGCGGACAGCGTGAAGGCCACGCCCAGCCCGGCGCCGTAGATCATGCCGGGCAGGTAGAAGCCCTTGGCGGTGCCGGTGAACAGGGCGAAGGCCACACCGACGCCCACGCCGAAGACGCCGCTGAAGGCGTGCTTCACGGTGTCCTTGCGCAGCAGGCGCACGATCACGAGCAGGACGGCGACCGCGCCCGCCGCGATCGCCGACATCTTCACGTCCTTGTTGACCGTGTAGATCATCACGAAGAGCAGCCCGGGGAGCATCGTCTCCACGGTGCCCCGGATGCCGCCGAAGGCGTCGAAGAGCGCGGCCTGCGTGACGGCCTTCTGGTCCGCGGAAGGTTCGCCGGCGGGATCCGGGGTGATCGGTTTGTCGAGTGACGTCACCGGTTAGTGCTCCTGTCCGAGCGGTCGGAGTTCGTACTTCGGATTGAAGAGGACCCGGCGGCCGTGGCTCATCGCGATCCGCCCGGAGGCGATCATGCGCCGCCCCGGTTCGATTCCCACGATCGAGCGACGCCCGAGCCACACGACGTCCAGCCCCGCCGAGCCGTCGAAGAGCTCCGCCTCCAGGGCGGGCACTCCGGCGCGCGGCCGGAGGGTGACGGTGCGCAGGGTCCCCGTCACCTTGACTATCTGGCGGTCGTGGGAGTCGCAGATCCGCGTGCACCCCGCGGCTTCTGCGTCCTCCTGCAGTTCCGCCGAATGCAGCTCCTCCTGCGAGGTGGACAGCCGCTCTATCATCCGCCGGAACCGGCCCGCCGGCCTGACCGGCTTGACGGACTTCTCGGGACGCGGTTCAGCACTCATACAGGAAGCGTACCGGCGCGCCCGCTACCTCTCGAAGCGGTATCCCATGCCCGGTTCGGTGATGAAGTGCCGCGGGTGCGACGGGTCCGCCTCCAGCTTGCGGCGCAGCTGTGCCATGTAGACCCGCAGGTAGTTCGTCTCGGTGCCGTACGAGGGCCCCCAGACCTCCTGGAGCAGCTGCTTCTGGCTGACCAGCTTGCCCCCGTTGCGGACCAGCACCTCCAGCAGGTGCCATTCGGTGGGCGTGAGCCGTACGTCGCGCCCTTCGCGCACGGCCTTCTTGGCGGCCAGGTCCACCGTGAAGCCGTCGGTCTCCACCAGCACCTCGTCCTCGCCGGTCCCGGCGGACGGCTCGGCCCGGCGGACGGCCGCGCGCAGCCGTGCCAGCAGCTCGTCCATGCCGAAGGGCTTGGTGACGTAGTCGTCGGCCCCGGCGTCCAGCGCCTCGACCTTCTCGTCGGAGCTGTGCCGGGCCGAGAGGACCAGGATCGGCACCCGGGTCCAGCCGCGCAGGCCCTTGATCACCTCGACGCCGTCCATGTCGGGCAGGCCCAGGTCGAGAACGACGACGTCGGGGTGACGGGCGGCCGCGAGTTCCAGGGCGCCGGCCCCGTCCGCCGCGGCGTCGACCTCGTACTTGCGCGCCTTCAGGTTGATCACGAGGGCTCGGACGATCTGCGGCTCGTCGTCCACCACGAGCACCCGGGTCATTGAGGTCCTGCTTTCTGTCGTATGCGGTCGGGAGCGAGCGGGTCGGCGCCGGCGGGTTCGCCGGCGCCTTCACTGTGGCGCGTCGCGGCGCGCAGTGTCAGCACCATGGTGAGGCCGCCGCCGGGCGTGTCCTCGGCCGCCAGGGTGCCGTCCATGGCCTCGGCGAAGCCTCGGGCCACGGCGAGGCCGAGGCCGACGCCGGTCCCGCGGGGGGCGTCCCCGTGCCGCTGGAAGGGGGCGAAGATGCGGTCCTTGGCCTCGTCGGGCACCCCGGGTCCGCGGTCGACGACGCGGACCTCGACGCGGTCGCCGAGGAAGCTGGCCGCGACCAGTACCCGTTCCCCGGCCGGGCTGTACTTGACGGCGTTCTCCACCACGTTGGCCACGGTCCGCTCCAGCAGTCCGGGGTCCACCGCCACCATCGGCAGGGTCTCCGGGACGTCGAGGTCCACGCTGTCCTCCGGTACGCCGCCCAGCGCCATCGGGACCACCTCGTCGAGGTCGATCTCGCGGATCAGCGGGGTCACGGTGCCGGTCTGGAGCCGGGACATGTCGAGCAGGTTGCCGACCAGGTGGTCGAGGCGGTCGGCGCCGTCCTCGATGCCCGCGAGGAGTTCGGCCCGGTCCTCCTCGGACCAGTCCACGTCGTCGGAGCGCAGGGAGGACACCGACGCCTTGATGGAGGCGAGCGGCGTACGGAGGTCATGGCTGACGGCGGCCAGCAGCGCGGTCCGGATCCGGTTGCCCTCGGCCAGCCGCCGGGCCTCCTCGGCCTCCCCGACGAGGCGCTGGCGGTCCAGGACGACGGCGGCCTGCGCGGCGAAGGCGCCGAGCACGCGGCGGTCCTCGGCGGGCAGCACCCGGCCGGACAGGGCCAGCGCCATGTGGTCCCCGATGGGCATGTCCACATCGGCGTCCTCGGGGCGGCCGACCGGGCCGGGGCCGACGCTCCCGGCGGGCTTCCAGGGGTCCACGTCGCTGCTGCGTTCCAGCAGGGCCACGGACTCCATGGCGAAGGTCTCGCGCACCCGCTCCAGCAGCGCGTCCAGCGTGGTCTCGCCGCGCAGCACGCTGCCGGCCAGGAAGGAGAGGATCTCGGACTCGGCGCGCAGCCGGGCGGCCTGGTGGGTGCGCCGGGCGGCGAGGTCCACCACCGAGGCCACCGAGACGGCCACCCCGAAGAAGACGGCGATGGCCACGATGTTCTTCGGGTCGGAGACGGTGAACCGGTGCACCGGCGGGGCGAAGTAGTAGTTCAGCAGCAGCGAGCCGAAGGCCGCGGAGGCCAGCGCCGGCCAGAGCCCGCCCAGCAGCGCGGCGGCCACGGTCAGCGACAGGAACAGCAGCATCTCGTTGGCGAGGCCCGGGTCGGCGTTCACGTGCGTGAGCAGCACGGCCAGCAGGGCGGGCAGGACCATCCCGACGATCCAGCCGGCGATGATCCGCGGCCGTCCGAGCCGGGCCGCCGAGCGGACCACGGGCAGGCCGCGGCCGCGGGCGACCTCCTCGTGCGTGACGATGTGCACGTCGAGGTCGGGCCCCGAGTCGCGGGCCACGGTGGCTCCGACGCCGGGTCCGAAGACGTACTGCCAGGCCTTGCGGCGGCTGGAGCCGAGCACGATCTGGGTGGCGTTGACCCCGCGGGCGAATTCGAGGAGCGCGTCGGGGATGTTGTCGCCGATCACATGGTGAAACGTTCCGCCGAGGTCCTCGACGAGGGTCCGCTGGACCGCCAGTTCCTTCGGCGAGGCCGCGGTCAGCCCGTCGCTGCGGGCGATGTAGACGGCCAGGATCTCGCTGCCCGAGCCCTTGGCGGCCATCCGGGAGGCGCGGCGGATGAGCGTGCGGCCCTCGGGCCCGCCGGTGAGCCCGACGACGATCCGCTCGCGGGCCTGCCAGGTCGTGCGGATGTTGTGCTCGCCCCGGTACTGCTGGAGGTACTCGTCGGCCCGGTCGGCGACCCACAGCAGCGCGAGCTCGCGCAGGGCGGTGAGGTTGCCGGGCCGGAAGTAGTTGGACAGGGCCGCGTCGACCTTGTCGGACCGGTAGATGTTGCCGTGGGCCATCCGCCGGCGCAGCGCCTGCGGGGACATGTCGACGAGCTCGATCTGGTCGGCCCGCCGCACCACCTCGTCCGGCACGGTCTCGCGCTGGCGCACCCCGGTGATGGACTCCACCACGTCGCCGAGCGACTCCAGGTGCTGGATGTTCACGGTGGACACGACGTCGATGCCGGCCCGCAGCAGCTCCTCGACGTCCTGCCAGCGCTTGGCGTTGCGCGAGCCCGGCACGTTCGTGTGCGCGAGCTCGTCCACGAGCGCGACGGAGGGCCGGCGCGCCAGGACGGCGTCCACGTCCATCTCCGTGAAGGCGGCGCCCCGGTACGCGATCTCCTTGCGCGGCACCTGATCGAGCCCGTGCAGCATCACCTCGGTGCGCGGCCGCCCGTGGTGCTCGACGAAGCCGACGATGCAGTCGGCGCCCCGCTCCACCCTGCGGTGGCCCTCCGAGAGCATCGCGTAGGTCTTGCCCACACCGGGTGCCGCGCCGAGGTAGATCCGTAGCTTGCCGCGTCCCATGCGCCCATTCTCCGGGACGTTTCCGCCGATCACGCACCTTTTGCAGACCGTCCGCCCATCCCTGACGGATCTCTGACGCCGCCCGGGTACGGCCGCGGGCCGTACCCCCGGAGGAGTACGGCCCGCGGCCGGAAACGGTCGTCGCCGGGGTACCGCCGGGTCAGCGGACCTCGGTGATCGTCGGGCCCTGCTCCAGCTGGCCCATGCCGCCGGAGAAGCGGGAGCCCTCCTGGTCCTCGGTCTGCACGCCGTCCGGCACCATCTGGGCGTCGTTCGGCAGCTTCAGCACGATCGGGTCGCGCGGAGCCATCGGGCCGTCGCCGCGCACGATGACGGTCTCCCGGAAGATCTGCTCCAGCACGCCCGCCGACTCGGGGCGCACCGCGCCCTGGCCGGAGATGACGCCGCGCAGGAACCAGCGCGGGCCGTCGACGCCGACGAAACGGACCAGCTGGGCGCCGGTCTGGCCGTCGGGCATCGGTACGGGCACCTGGGCGCGCAGCTCCCAGCCCAGCGGACCCTCGACCTCGTCGATGATGCCGCCCTGCTGGGTGATGCCCGTGGCGATCTCCTCGCGGACCTCGCCCCAGATGCCTTCCTTCTTGGGCGCCGCGAAGGCCTGCAGCTGCACGGCGCTGTCGCCGAGGACGACCGTCGCGGCGACGATCGCGTCACCGGCGACCTCGACGCGCAGTTCCATGCCCTCGACACCCGGTACGAGAATGCCGCCCAGGTCGACGCGGCCGTCCTCGGGCGCACCGAGCACCTCGGAGACGTCCCAGGGGCCGTCGGGCCGCGGGGCCGGCGGCAGGTTCACCCTGCGGGGCGCGGAGTCCTGCTCCTCGCCGCCGTCCTGCTCGTCGGCAGCCACGCCGTCCACGACCTGCTCGGCCGCGCCGCCGTCCTTGGCGGAGTCGTTCTTCTTGCGACGTCCGAACACGTCACTGTCCTTCCCGGTCGGATACGACCGAAGCGTAGCCATTCCCACCCTGCTGACCAGCGCCGGATCCGGCCACGGCCGCATGACCGCCGGTGGAGCCGAAACCCCCCTCGGCCCGGGCCGAGCCGGGAAGTTCCGCCACCTCGTGGAAGCGCACCTTCTCGACCCGCTGGACAACCAGCTGGGCAATGCGGTCGAAGCGCTCGAACCGGACGCTTTCGCGCGGGTCGAGATTGACCACGATCACCTTGATCTCCCCACGGTACCCGGCATCCACCGTCCCCGGGGCATTCACGAGCGCGAGCCCGCAGCGGGCCGCCAGCCCCGAGCGCGGGTGCACGAACGCCGCGTACCCGTCGGGCAGGGCGATGGAGACGCCCGTGGGCAGCACCGTGCGTTCGCCGGGCTCCAGCACGGCGGCCCGGGTGGTCACCAGGTCGCAGCCGGCGTCGCCGGGGTGACCGTACGCGGGCAGGGGCACCTCGGGGTCGACGCGCTTGATCAGCACGTCGACGGGTGCCGCGTGGTTGGGGTTGTGCGTAGCCATCAGGGGTTCACCTCGAAGGCGCGTGCGCGCCTGACCTGGTCCGGGTCGGACATCGCCGCCCGGATCTCCTCGGGCCGACCGTTGTCGATGAAGTGGTCGACCTTCACCTCGATGAAGAGCGCCTCCGCGCGCACGGCGACGGGGCCCTCGGGCCCGCCTATCCGTCCGACCGCGGTGGAGTAGATCTTGCGGCCGGCGACGGCGGTGACCTCGGCCTCCAGGTACAGCACGGTGCCGACGGGCACCGGCTGCACGAAGTCGGTCTCCAGCCGTCCCGTGACCGCGATGACGCGCAGCAGCCAGTTCAGGGAGCCCAGCGTCTCGTCGAGCGCGGTGGCGAGCACGCCGCCGTGGGCGAGCCCGGGGGCGCCCTGGTGGGCGGGCTTGACGGTGAACTCGGCGCTGACGCGTACGCCCTCGCCCGCGCGGGCCTCCAGGTGGAGTCCGTGGGGCTGGCCCTCGCCGCAGCCGAAGCAGTGCTCGTAGTGCGCACCGAGCAGCTCGCCGGGCGCGGGGGCGTCGGGGTGCCGGACCGGCGCGGCGGCATCGGCCGGGGGCGTCAACGCTGTGTTTCGTCCACTCACAGGCGCAGACCTTACCCGCGCCGCTACCCGGCGGTCGCCTCGTGGCAGGCTTGGCGGTATGCAGCTCTCCCCCGCGCACCACGACGAACGCCTGACCGCCCCCCGCTCCTGGTGGGCCATCGCCGTACTGATCGGCCTCGCGTGCGCGCTGATGCTGCTGCCGCTGGGCACGCTGCCGCTGCTGGCCGGGCTGGTCGGGGGCACCGCGCTGGCGGGGATGCTGGTGAGTTCGTACGGCTCCGCGCGCGTGCGCGTGGTGGGCGGTGCGCTGGCCGCCGGTGACGCGCGGATCCCGGTGGCGGTGCTGGGCGAGCCCGAGGTGCTGGACGCGGAGGAGGCGCGCGCCTGGCGCACGTACAAGGCGGACACCCGCGCCTTCATGCTGCTGCGCAGCTACGTCCCGACGGCGGTGCGGATCCCGATCACCGATCCGCAGGACCCGACCCCGTACGCGTACGTCTCCACGCGGGAGCCGCAGGCGCTGGTGAAGGCGATCCGCTCGGCCAAGGGCTGACGGACCGGCCGACGGCGCAAGGCCAGCAGGCCGGGGGTCGCTCAGGCCGGGGGCCGCTCAGGCCGGGGGCCAGTCCTCGCGCGGGTCCTCGATGACGACCCTGCCCTCGAGTGCGGCCCTTTCGGCCTCGGGAAGGGGCTGGGAGGGCTGCTCAAGGGGCGGGAGCTCCGGCAGTGAGTCCCACGCCACGGCGCGCCTTCGCAGGTCGGCACGGACCTTCTCGGCGAGTTTTCGGGTGTCGCGGTGGTTCATGACCGCTCCGACGGTCGCGCCGATCATGAACGGCATCAGGTTCGGCAGGTTGCGGAACGTCCGCTTCACGATCTGTTGGCGCAGTTCGCGCTTCATCTGACCACCGAGCGCGACGTTCAGCGTCGTCGGTTTGGTCAGGTCCACCCCGCGCTCCTCCGTCCACGCGGTCAGGTAGGCGAAGCTGCGCTCCCTGAGGTTCCCGGACGGCCGCTGGCCGTAGACCTCGTGGAGCTCCGCGACGAGTTTCAGTTCGATCACTGCGACGCCGGTGATCTCCGCGGCCAGTTCGGCGGGCATCGCGGGCGGCACCGGGAGCATGGCTGCGGCCCCGATACCGGCGCCCACCGTCGAGGTGCCGTACGCGGCGCCCGCGATCAGCTTGTCGGCCAGCTGATCGGGACCGAGGCCCGGGAACTGCGCGCGCAGGGTCGCGAGGTCCCGAACCGGAACGCGCGGTGCGTTCTCGATGATGCGGTCGGCGATGTACTGGACGGCGGCCCTGGCATGTTCGCCGCCCTTGCGCACACCGCTCTTGACGGCCTGCAGCCGACGAGCCCCGGACCAGCGCCGGGCCGCCTCGTCGGACTCTGCGGCCGTCGGCACCGCCGGGGCGGCGCCGGAGGACACGGCGGGTACGCCGGGGGCTCCTGGGCCCGTTTCCGGGCCCGTGGCTCCCGCCTGCGTCTCCGCCGGATCACCAGCCTTCCGGAAGCGCAGCTTCCGAAACGGTGTCGAGCCGGTCACGGCCGACGCCTCTCAGTCGCAGTCGCGACAGATCGGCTGCCCGTTCTTCTCGCGCGCCAGCTGGCTGCGGTGGTGCACCAGGAAGCAGCTCATGCAGGTGAACTCATCGGCCTGCTTGGGCAGCACCCGGACGGCCAGCTCCTCGTTGGAGAGGTCCGCACCGGGGAGCTCCATGCCCTCCGCCGCGTCGAAATCGTCGACGTCGACGCTGGAAGACGACTTCTCGTTGCGCCGGGCCTTCAGCTCTTCAATGCTGTCGTTGTCGACGTCGTCGTCGGTCTTGCGTGGGGTGTCGTAGTCCGTTGCCATTGTTCGCTCTCCCCCTCTGGGATTTAGCGGTGTCTCAGCGCACGTAACGCGCGAGAGGCCGGACTTGTGCCCGACCTGAGGCGGAGATTTTGCCTCACATCAAGGTCTGTTACTCAATCGACACCCAGCCGCCCACCTGAAGGAGCGATTGGCTGGGATGACGACCGGGACCGTACACGGTCCGGGGGCCGTCTTGCACAAACGCCACCCCGTGTATTTCCCGCCGTTCGAGGGGCGGGAAACCCGGACTTCCCGGGCTTTCCGGCCTCTTTCGGGGTCACTGAACGCACATGACCCAACACTCGACAATGTGATCGATCACACAACCCTCCCGTCGCCCGCCTTCCGGCCATTCAGCCGACAGCGAACAGGCGGTGAGGGGACTCACAGGGGCAAAGTGACACGCATCACGAGGCCACCGCCCTCGCGCGGCGTCGCCGAGATCCGGCCGCCGTGGGCGCGGGCCACGGAGCGCGCGATCGACAGCCCGAGCCCGACACCCTTGTCGCTGCCCGTTCGCTCCGTACGCAGCCGTCTGAAGGGCTCGAAGAGGTTGTCCACCTCGTACGCGGGAACCACGGGACCCGTGTTCGAGACCACGAGGATCGCCTGGCCGTGCTGGGACTCGGTGGTGACCTCGACCCAGCCGTCCTCCGGCACGTTGTACCGGACGGCGTTCTGCACCAGGTTGAGGGCGATCCGCTCCAGCAGCACGCCGTTGCCCTGGACCACGGCGGGCGCCCGCTCGCCGCGGATCTCGACGCCCTTCGCCGCGGCCTCCCCGCGCGCCTGGTCGATGGCCCGCGAGGCGACCTCCGCCAGGTCCACGGGCTTGCGTTCGACTATCTGGTTGTCGCTGCGCGCGAGCAGCAGCAGGCCCTCGACCAGCTGCTCGCTGCGCTCGTTGGTGGCCAGCAGCGTCTTGCCGAGCTGCTGGAGTTCCACCGGCGCACCCGGGTCCGACAGGTGCACCTCCAGCAGCGTCCGGTTGATGGCGAGCGGGGTGCGCAGCTCGTGCGAGGCGTTCGCGACGAACCGCTGCTGCGCGGTGAAGGCCCGCTCCAGCCGGTCGAGCATCTCGTCGAAGGTGTCGGCCAGCTCCTTGAGCTCGTCGTCCGGCCCGTCCAGCTCGATCCGCCGGGTCAGGTCGGAGCCGACCACCCGGCGGGCGGTCCGGGTGATCTTGCCCAGCGGCGAGAGCACCCGGCCGGCCATCGCGTAGCCGAAGGCGAAGGCGATGATGCTGAGGCCGAGCAGGGCCATCAGCGACCGGCTGAGCAGGTCGTCCAGCGCGTGCCGGCGCTGCTCCAGGATGCAGGTGTTGATCGCCGCGTTGAACTGGTCGTGGGTCTGGCCCTTGCCGATCACGCCGGGGCAGGTGCTCGTGACCTGGATGTCCGTACCGCCCACGATCTTGAACGGCAGTCCGTTGCCCTCGCGCAGCGCCTGCGCCGCCAGCAGGTAGATGATCGACAGCAGCAGGATGCCGGCGATCAGGAACATGCCGCCGTACAGCAGCGTGAGGCGTATGCGGATGGTCGGCCGCAGCCAAGGGAAGGGACCCTCGGGCTGGCCGGGGTCCCAGGTCGGTCTCGGCGGCACCGTGGGTGGTGCCGGGGTCGCCGCCACCCGCGTCAGATCCGGTAGCCGGAGCCGGGCACGGTCACGATGACCGGCGGCTCCCCGAGCTTGCGCCGCAGGGTCATGACCGTCACCCGCACCACGTTCGTGAAGGGGTCGGTGTTCTCGTCCCATGCCTTCTCCAGCAGCTGCTCGGCGGAGACGACGGTCCCTTCGCTCCGCATGAGAACCTCCAGCACCGCGAACTCCTTGGGAGCCAGCTGGACCTCCCTGCCCTCCCGGAACACCTCGCGCCGGTTCGGGTCCAGCTTGATGCCGGCCCGCTCCAGTACGGGGGGCAGCGCGACGGTGGTGCGCCGCCCCAGGGCGCGCACGCGGGCGGTCAGCTCGGTGAACGCGAAGGGCTTGGGCAGGTAGTCGTCCGCACCCAGCTCCAGGCCCTCCACCCGGTCGCTCACGTCGCCGGACGCCGTCAGCATCAGGACGCGGGTGGGCATGCCGAGCTCGACGATCTTCCGGCAGACGTCGTCGCCGTGCACGAGGGGGAGGTCGCGGTCGAGCACGACCACGTCGTAGTCGTTCACCCCGACGCGCTCCAGCGCCGCGGCGCCGTCGTACACGACGTCCACGGCCATGGCCTCCCGGCGCAGCCCGGTGGCCACCGCATCGGCGAGCAGCTGCTCGTCCTCGACGACGAGTACGCGCACGTCGTTTCCTTCCATAGAGCCCTGAGGGCACACGTGTGTATTGCGTCGTCCATCCTGCCCGTTTCAGCCGTAAACCGGCTGTAAGGCGCCGCTCACGGGCCTGCACGGGCCGGAAGTGAGGATTCCCTCGGCTCACGAGGTTTCTGGGCCCAGGGTGCCGGGGAGGACGACACCACACCCCGACCACTCCCTGACGGCGGACTGCCACGTGCCGCCGCCGACCCACGAAGAGGGGGCGAACCCACCATGGACGCATTCACCGCGGGTCTTCTGCAGCGCATCCGGGCCACGCAGACGGACCTCATTCAGGCCCGTGAGACGGGCGACGACTTCCTCGTGGAAGTGGAACAGGCGGAACTGGAAGATCTCCAGCGCCTCGCCGCCGAACACGGCGTCGCCGTCTCCGCCTGCTGACGGCTCACTTCACTCCGGCCGGAACCCCGGCTGC
>NZ_JBHYVA010000151.1:0-14613 GCF_042750055.1 Streptomyces sp. NPDC059456 | reverse complement strand
GCTGATCAGGTGGGCAGTCGACGGCACCTGGGAGGCGATCCTCGCCGCTGTCCTGGCAGCGGCTGATGCCAACGACGAGATCGACTGGACCGTGGCGGTCGACTCCACGATCGTCCGGGCCCACCAACACGCCGCCGGTGCACGGAAAAGGGGGCGACTCGATCCGGCAAGCCCGCCGACCACACTCTCGGACGCTCCCGCGGCGGGCTGAGCACCAAGGTCCACCTGGCCTCAGACGGCGGGGCACGGCCCCTGGCCTTCATTGTCACTGCAGGTCAGGCCGGTGACGCGCCTGCCTTCGAGAGCGTGATGTCCCGCATTCGCGTACCCCGCAGCGGCCCCGGAAGACCACGAACCCGGCCCTTCGCGGTGCTGGCCGACCGGGCCTACTCCTCCCGCGCCATCCGCAATCACCTGCGGCGCCGGGGAATCCGGGCGGTTATCCCGCAGCCCTCCGACCAGATCGGGCACCGCCTGCGGCGGGGCCGCCACGGTGGCCGTCCACCCGGCTTTGACCGCGAGGCCTACAAGCAGCGGAACACCGTCGAACGCTGCATCAACCGGCTCAAGCAGTGGCGCAGCCTGGCCACACGAACCGACAAACTCGCCATCGCCTACCAGGCCGCACTCCACATCGCCGGCATCCTCATCTGGACCCGACGCTGACCAAGGAGACAGAACCTAGTCACCAGCCACAGTTCCATGTCTGACCAGGCGCAATGCAGCCAGTCCGCAGAAACCGCTTCCCCCCTCGTTTCCCCCCGCAGACGACAAAGCACATACACAGCACGCAAGAACCCGCACGAGGGGTGCTTCTCGGCAAGGCGCGTTCCGCTCTCGGGGGCAGAGCCATTCGGCACCGGCCGAGGCGCACACCGTGTGCGTCGTCGGCCGCCTGCTGACCCGGACGATCCCCGCAGGCTCGGGGTCCACGCGCCCGATCAGGGGCCGGGTACGCGGCCGGCCAAACCCTCCCCGCGCACCCTGCAGTCCGGAGCGAAGAACACCTCGGCGGGGACCGGTAAGGGCAACCCCTGGCTGCGGGGCGCGCTCGGCGAAGCCGCGATGACCGCCTCCCTCACGGACACGTTCCTGGGTGAACGCTACCGGCGGATCGTCAAACGCCGGGGCCACATGAAGGCCCTGGTCGCCGTCGCCCGATCGATCCTGGTCATCGTCTGGCACCACCTGTTGGCGGAGCCAGACACCCGTTTCCAGGACCTCGGCTCCGACTTCCACACCAAGCGTCTCGATCCAGCATGGCAAAACATGAGCTACGGAAGTTCAAGGCACTGGGCTACGACGTCACACTGACCCCGACGGCCGCCAGAGGCTGATCGACATAGAGAGAAGGTTCCCGCTCCGCGGCAACCCCCGGACCGGCGGTCGGGGGTCACCCTGTGCTGCCCGCCTCACCCCCATGATTACTGAGGTTTTCGGGTTGTCGTCGGGGCGTGACGGTTCATGATCCCTGCGGTATGCCGGTGGTATGCGTTATCCGGAGGGTGGGGGCCTGACTGCTGAGCGTCGGGCGTTTCGTGAGGGGATCCGGCTTCAGGCCGGCGTGCGGTTCGCGGCGGGCGTGAAGACCGCGGTGATCGCGAAAGAGCTGCGGGTGAGTGTGCGGTCGGTGGAGCGGTGGCGCCGTCCCTGGCGCGAGGGCGGCATGGAGGCCCTGCATTCGGCGGGTCCGGCGAATTCCCCGACCGTCACCGACGCCCAGTTCGCTGAGCTCGAGGAAGAACTCGGCAAGGGACCGGCGGCGCACGGCTTCGAAGACGAACGGTGGACCCTGGCCCACGTCCAGACGGTGATCCGTATCCAGCTTCGGGTGAGTCTGTCGGTGGCGACGGTGTGGCGGCTGCTGAAACGGCACGGCTGGTCCTGGCAGGCACCCGCCCGCAGAGCACTGGAACGCGACGAGCACGCGGTCGAGCTGTGGAAGAAGGAGGTGTGGCCCCGGGTAAAAGACTCGCGGCGGCATCCGGGGCCTGGATCGTCTTCGAGGACGAAGCCGGCTTCTCCATGACGCCGCCGGTCGCCCGCACCTGGGGCCGACGCGGGCAGACCCCCGTCATCCGCGTCCGAGGCAGGTCCCGCCGCCGGACCTCAGTCGCCGCCCTGTGCTGCTACAAACCCGGCGAGAAGAGCCGCCTCATCCACCGCCCCCGCACCCACCTCCTGCTCAAAGGCGCACGCAAAAGCTTTTCCTGGAAGGACTACCGCGACCTCCTGGTCCGCGCGCACATCCAGCTCGACGACCCGATCGTGGTGATCTGGGACAACCTCAACACCCATCTGGCCACAGGACTGAAGCGGTACGAAACCGAGCACGACTGGCTCACCACCGTCCGCCTCCCGCCGTATGCACCCGACCTCAATCCCGTCGAGGCCGTCTGGTCACTCGTCCGCAGAGCGACGGCCAACACCGCCTTCGACACCCCCGACGACCTCGACCCCACACTCCGCCGCGAGTTACGACGGATCCAGCTCCGACCCCGCCTGAACGACGACTGCCTCACCGCCACCGGCTTGGCCATCAACCCACCGACCCCACACTGAAAACCTCAGCAGGAGAGCGGTCGCCCTGCCCTCAGCACGTCGGCAGAAGGCGCTCCCGGGCGCCAAGAGTGTCCGGGAGCGCGAGCGGCGGACGGTTACCGCCAGCCCTGCGTCACCTTGTCGGGCGCGGTGTTCCAGCTCTTCGGGATGAAGGTGACCATGTAGGCGCCGCGGTCGAAGTCGGCGTAGCCGGAAGACCAGTTCTGGAACCTGCTCTCGTACACGTTCATCGGACCCATGTCGCCGTTGGGGTTGTGGAAGTGGTTGGCGTGGGTCCAGATCGTCTTGTCGGCAGCGGGCTCCTTCTGGTCGCCGAACCAGCCGTAGTCGAAGTTGACGAAGCTCTCACTGGGCTTGGTGGCGCTGCGCGAGGTGTTCCGGTCCTTCGACATGTCGACGAGGCCGGTGGCCTGGCTGGGGCGGAAGCCCTCGGGGTCGCCGAACTTCCTCTTGTCGGCGGAACTGCGCGGGTCCTGGGCACTCCAGAAGTGCTTCGAGTAGATGACAGCCTTCATCTTGGAGGGATCGGAGTTTCCTCCGTTCTTGTCCCTGAACGACGGCGTGTTGCGCAGGGCCGCGTAGAAGTTCGAGCGGCCGTCCTCGTCGGCCAGGGCGTCGTTCGTCTTGCCGAGCTCCGCCTTGAGCTTGGCGAGGTAGGCATTCTCGTCGCCGGAGCCTTCGAGGGCCTTGTTCATGACGGACGCGACATCTCGAGCCCGCTTGAAGCCCTTCTCCTCGTCGAAGCTCTGCTTGGCTATTCGCCCCTCGAATTCAGCCTGGGTTTCACCGGGTCGGGGGCTGGTGTTCTTGACAGAGTCCTTGTACTTGCTCTCGTCGAAGAACGCAAAACCCAGCTTGTTCGTCGGGTAGTTTCCGGAATTCACCCACGTGACGCCGACGCACCCGTAGGCGAGTGCCTCTCGCTGCGCTTCAGTCATCTGCTGCCGCTGACCGTCGCGCTGGCTGTACACCTGCTGCCACTTGCGTATGTAGTTGCCGACCGAGGTCGAGGCCCTGCCTCCGTAAACGCGGTACGGGTCGGGCATCCGGTCCAGCGGCTCCGCCGGCGGGGTCTCCATCCCGCCGTCCGCCGCGGCCCTGGAGGACTCGGAGGCGTTCGGCGGCACGGAGCCCGTGGGTTTTCCGGGCTGCCCGAGGCTCAGCGCCTTCTCGTTCAGGGTGTTGATGCGCATGACATCGGCCGCGGTGAGTCCGTGGTTCTCGGCGTAGGAGCGCACCGTCTCCCCGGCAGGAACCCCGGTGGGAACTTCGGCGGCGTGGCCGACCGACGGGACGAGACCGGCGGTGCACATCACTACGGCCACAGCGGTGAAGGTGAGGGACTTCGAGCGCCTGTACATGAGGGTCAAAAACTCCACTACGGTGAAATCGAATGAACGGAGGCGTGAGTGTGCGAGAGGGCAGCTGCGCAGGAACGGCGTGCCAGGCGGGAGCGCGCGCGGAACTCAAGCCCACCGGGAAAGGCACTTCGTGGCATCTAGCGGCGCCTCAAGGCTCCTGGGAGGCCTATGCGGCGACTATTGCCGAACACATTTCTTACTCCCGAACAGATAGCCGTTTCGTACGAGGAAAGATGATGTCCTCCGCTCCGCACCCCTGCCAACTCCCCGCCGACGCCCGGCTGCAGAATCGGCCATGCCGCCGGATGACCGCTATCCGGACAGGTATCCGAGCCTGCCGGAGAGGTGCGCGGGCAGGGCGCCTCGGCGTTCCCCTCCGTACGAGGACCTGCGGCACGGCCGGGATCGACTCCCCGAATGCCGGACAGCGTAGTAACTGAGCGGTCACCGACGGGTATGGATGCAGCTCATTGGACGTGATATGGCCGCCCAAGCTCCGGCCCACGGGGCCCTGGGACGCCGACCGGAGCGACCGATACCCCCGACGGAACCATCAGTTCTCCGCCACCGCTCCGGCGCTCCTCACCGCTGCGCGGTGCCTGCCACCCACCCTTGCCACACAGGAAACGGCCGGTAATGCCCCGTCACGGGCCCCTGGCTGATCTCGCGGACGGCACTGCACCACACCGGCGTCCGGTTGAGCGCGCTCGGGCAAGTCGATCCGCACGCGCAGCGGGTGTGCCAGGGCGCGCCGCGAGAAGGGTCGGCCTTCCCCAGTGGTGTCGAAGAACTCGGCGAATACACGCCCGTCCAGCAGCGCAACCCGGTCGGCCAGGACCGCCCCGGGGTCGCCTGCGGCCCCTGCCTGCCGCTCGCGCGCGTCGAGCTCGCGCAATATCGCGTGCGCCCCGGCATCCGCCAGGGTGGTGCGCAGCGCATCCACGGCGGGCGGCAGGCGAGACGTTGTTCGCCGCGATCGTTTACGTGCTGGTCAGCGGGTGTGCCTGGCGGGCCCTGCCACCCTGCTTCGGGATATCGAAATCCACGGCCCACCGCCGGTTCCTGATCTGGTCGAGGGCGGGAGTCTGGGGCCGGCTGCACGAGGAGATCCTGTACCGGCTCGACGACGCCGGGCTCCTCGATCTCTCCCGAGCAGTCCTCGACTCCGCGCACGTGCGAGCCAAAAAGGGGGCGAACTCACAGGTCCGAGCCCCGTGGACCGGGGCAAGCCGGGCTCCAAAACGCACGTCCTGTCGGACGCGGCCGGACTGCCCCTCCTCGTCGGCGTCTCGGCCGCCAACACCCACGACAGCCAGGCCCTGAAGCCCCCTGCCCAAAGACTGCGAGCCGCACCCACAAATCCAAAAACCCGACGAGTCGACATCGATCGGCAGCCGCCGACGCCCCCAGTCGCCCCCGCGGCTCCACTCCACCTGGATCCGCCACGCCGGCCACGCCCGACCGGAGGAGCTGGAGCCGGTGATCCTCGCTTGGGGGCAGGACTTCGCCGAGTCCCTGGGCCGCCTCGCCGCCTCCGGCGACACCGCCGTCTGCCTGGAAATCGTCCAGGAGATCACAGACCCTGACGACCCCGGGCAAAAGGGCATCGCCCTCAGCCCAGCCCTCCTATCCTGGCTGGCCACGTCCCACGCCTCCCTGGACATCGACCAGTACGTCTACAGCGACCCGCAATAACTGGGAAGCCCCGCTGGCCCGCCAGCGGGGCCAGCGCACCGGCCGTGCCGCGACCCCCGGGGTCCCCCTTCATGGCAGAGCAGCGGGAGAGCACCCGGAGAGCACCTCGCCGCCGGCAAACCGCCGTAGGCAGCGCTTGTGGCCCTGTTCTCGTATGGCTACGGACAGGTGGCGTGTGCTTTTGAGTTACGGTTCCGGGCCGTCGGGAGCTCGTGGCAGGCCCGCCCCTTGGACCCGTTGCCGGTGTCGCCGATCTGGCCGCCGGCTTCGGCGAGCGGTCGAGGACCAGACCGACGTCCGTACCTTCGGCGGCGCTGGTGGTGACGGCTCCGTCGGGGATAAGAGGTCCTACTGACCTTTCCGTTGAGTTGTCGTGTGGAGCGATGGGCCGGTTTCGGCGAGGCACCCCTCGATGAGGTGGGGCCGTCGTTGGATGCGGCGCAGGCCGCTGCGGACTGCTTGGACGAGGTGGTCGCGGTCGGTGAAGACGACGTTGGCGGTAGTGTGGCTTTATTCACTGCTTGTGAAGCGCGTTGTTCACGGGTTTGGGTTCTGGCTCACTTTCCGTGGAGGATGCACGCTGAGTGACGGTTGTCGGGTGAGGGCGCCCTGGGGAAGTCGCCCGGAATTGGCCCGTACCGGGTGCGGTGTGGCTGACAGTTCGGCCCGTGGAAGAAGTGGTGCTCCGGCTGGAGGGGTTACTGTTCCCGTCGATCGCCGGCGTGACGGTGCTGTCCGTCGCCGTGAACGACGAGGCGGTACGTATAGAGGCCCGAAGTACGGTGCCCGGGGCCGTCTGTCCCGGATGCGGGATCTGGTCACGGCGGATTCACAGCTCCTACCTGCGGTTTCCCGCTGATCTGCCCAGCGGAGGCAGACGGGTCGCTCTCTGTTTGCGCGTCCGCAGGTTCCTCTGCCCTGTCCGCTCGTGCGGGCGGCGGACCTTCGCCGAACAGCTGCCGGGCTTGACCCGTCGGTACGGCCGACGGACCGAGCGCCTGCGGTCGACGCTGGCCGCGGTCGGCCTCGCGCTCGCCGGCAGGGCCGGTGCCCGCCTGGCGCGCGTCTTCGGCGTGTCTGTGAGCCGCAGCACAGTGCTCAGGCTGGTCGAAGCGTTGCCCGACCCCGAAGTTCCAGCCCCGCGGGTGGTCGGCGTCGATGAGTACGCGACCCGCAAGGGGCGTCACTACGGGACTGTCCTGGTCGACGTCGAAAGCCGGCGTCCACTGGACCTGCTGCCCGACAGAGAGGCATCCAGCCTCGCGGCTTGGCTCGCGAAACGGCCCGGGGTGGAGGTGGTCTGCCGCGATCGGGCACCGTTCTTCGCCGAAGGTGCCACGGCCGGGGCGCCGCAGGCGGTGCAGGTCGCGGACAGGTGGCATCTTTGGCACAACCTGAGCGAGGCTGCAGAGCGGTGCGTCGCAGACCACCGCGGATGCCTGCAGGTCCTGGCGCCAGATCCCGCCCAGCCTGCCCCCGATCCGGAGAAGTTCGAAGACCCCTCCGGCTCGCCCTGGCGGAGGGGACACCGCTTCCCTGACCGCACCCGTGCCAACCACGCGACCGTCCACGAACTGCTGGCCGCCGGGCTCAGCCGGAGGGCGATCGGCCGCCAACTCCGCATGACCTCCCGCACCGTCAAGCTCCTAGCCGACGCAGCCACACCGGAGGAACTGTTCCAGGGGCAGTGGCAGGGCCGGCCATCCAAACTCGATGCCTTCAAGCCCTACCTGGATGACCGCTGGAACCAAGGCTGCACGAACGCATGGAGGGTGTGGGAGGAGATCGTGCCGCTCGGCTATCAGGGCAGCTACCAGCGGGTTCGCGCCTACTTCCGGGAGAAGCGGCTCTCGCCAAGCCCCGTCACCGCTCGTCCACCCTCACCCCGGGTCGTCGCAGGATGGATCCTCCGCCGGCCGGAGACCCTCACCGAGACGGAGCACCTTCGACTCAAGGCCGTTCTGGTCCACTGCCCTGAACTGGACGCCCTCGCCCGCCACGTCCGCTCCTTCGGACAGATGCTCAGCGAGCGCCAGGGCGAACGGCTGCCGCAGTGGCTCGATGCCGTCCGGCAAGATAACCTCCCCGGCCTCCATACCCTCGCCGCAGGCATCGAACGTGACCGCGACGCCGTCATTGCCGGGCTCACCCTGCCCTGGAACTCCGGCGTCGTCGAAGGACACGTCAACCGGATCAAGATGCTCAAACGCCAGATGTTCGGCCGCGCCGGCTTCGCTCTCCTGCGGAAGAGGGTTCTTCTGGCCAGCTGACCACAGCCACCCATAGGGTGACGGGGACGAGAGAAGATGCACCATGGATCCCCGCATATCCCGCCTGCGTCGCATGCTGGCCGCGATCCCGTTCCAACCGTTGCGCAGCCATTCCTTCGGGGAAGAGCAACACGAGTTTCGCCTCGGTCCGAGGCTGGCGGAAGCACGCGTCGCTGGGTTTGAGGCCGAGCACAACATCGTCCTACCCGACGCCTATCGGCAGTTCCTCATGCACCTCGGAGGCTCAGGCGCGGCGCCGTTCTACGGCCTCATGCCGCTGGAGCGGTGTTCCCTGCTGGTCATGAATCCGCGCGGAGAACCAGGGGCACCACGCGGCTTCAGCGGCACAGGATCTGGGACCCACGAGCGCGATCTCTTCCTCCACATCATCGAAATGGGCTGCACCGACGTATGCGTCATCGCGGTGACCGGTCCCCTCACCGGCCGCGTCCTCATCGGCAACGGCGACGGGTATTGGGGTCCCAACGTCTCCTCCGCCACAGACTTCCTCGACTGGTACGAACGCTGGCTCAACCACATGAGTGCCGGACGCGACAACCGGGCCCTGGAACTCACCTCACCCCGGCTTCGCGCCCACCCCAACCGCCATCGCATGGCCCCGAAGATCTGACTCTCCGTAACAACTCCACGGAATGTGAGCCAGAACCCGTAGCTCGCTAACAAAGCCACACACCCGGATCAGCGGGGCAGGATGCGCAGTACTGCCTCGCGTTCGCCGCTGAGCCGCAGGCCTTGCTGTACTGCGGCGCTCAGATCGAGGTCGCCGAGCAGGGTCGCGGCCAGCAGGTGCGGCGGTCCGGTCAGTGACGCGGTGGGGTGGTCGACCCGGCCGGCGTGTGTGTGCACCGAGCCGTCTTTGACTTCGATGACCAGGTCCTCGCTGCCGTCGGCGTGCAGTTGCAGGGCGATTGCCGGCTGGTCGGGGCGGTGGTCGGTCAGTGCTCGGGCGGGCATGTCCAGCCAGTGGGTGCGGAAGGTGTCACTGTCGCCCGGCTCACGCAACAGCGGCATGCCCCACCGGCTCAGCTCCCGCAGCACCGGCTCCAGCTCACGGCCGCGCTCGGTGAGGGAGAACAGGCTGGTGGCCACCGGCGGCGGGGCGGCCTCGCGGTGGATCAGGCCGGCTTCCTCGAGTTCGCGGAGCCGGTCGACCAGCAGGTTGCTGGCGATCCCGGGCAGCCCGTTGCGCAGGTCGGTGTGCCGGCACGGACCCAGGGCGAACAGTTCACGGACGATCAGCAGGGTCCATCGGTCGCCGACGGTGTCCAGTGTTTTCGCGATGCCGCAGTACTGCCCGTAGGTGCGCATGCCATCATCCTACATCGTGGTGTTGAGATTCAAAACTTGCTTGTTGACTTTCTCAACAACGTCGGTCTAGCGTCGCTGCCCATGACCCCCACCCTTTCCGTGCGTCGGCTGGCCTGGGCCGGCGTCGAGATCCGTCTCGGCGACACCCGCCTGCTGATCGACCCGCTCGAGAACGTCGCTCCGCTGGCACCGGTGATGGGGCCGCCGCACCGGCCGGTCGACCCGGTCGATACCCCGCCCGGCACCCACGCCCTCATCACCCACCTACACCCCGACCACTACGACCACGACCTGATCGCCCGGATCGCGGCCACCGGCACGATCGGCTGCCACACCCCGAGCGCGGCGGCGCTGCACGAGGTGGGCATCACCCCCGTTGCCCAGGACCTGGGCCGGTCACGCCGCATCGGAGAGCTGACCGTCATCCCGGTGACCTCGCTGGACTGGCGCGGCAACGACTGTGACCAGGTCGCCTGGGTCGTCGAAGGCGCCGGCCGGCGGGTCATCCACTGCGGCGACACCCAGTGGCACGGCAGCTGGTGGCAGATCGCCCGCGACCACGGCCCGTTCGACGTCGCGTTCGTACCGGTCAACGGCGTCATCGCCCACTTCGAGGGCTACGCGGCCAACGTCCCGGCGACCATGACCCCCGAGCAGGGCGTCGAGGCCGCCGTCGCACTCGGCGCCGGCACCGTCTGCGCCATGCACTACGGCCTGTTCCACAACCCGCCGTTCTACACCGAACAACCCGACATCGAGCAGCGCTTCCAGCACGCCGCCGACGAGCGCGGCATCACCGCGGCCATCATCGCCGACGGCCAGCCCGTCCTGTGACCATCAGAAACAAGGAGCAACACATGAAGATCGTCCTGTTCGGTGCCAGCGGCAACATCGGCCGGCCCACCACCGAGGAACTACTGCGTCGCGGCCACACCGTCACCGCGGTCACCCGAGCCGGCCACGTCGACGGACTCAAGCACAAGGCCCTGACCGTGACCACCGGTGACGTCACAGACGCCGCCGCGGTCGCCGGCCTCGCCGCCTCCCACGACGCCGCACTGTCGGCCGTCGGCCCCCGGATCGGCCAGGAGAACGACCGCGCCACGATCGTCGGTGCCGCCCGTGCGCTGATCGACGGACTCCGCCGAGCCGGCGTCACCCGCCTGGTCACCATCGGCGGTGCCGGTAGCCTGCGCACGCCGACCGGCGCCCGGGTCATGGACGACCCGGACTTCCCCGCGCTGTGGAAGGCCAACGCCGAGGCCCAGTCCGAAGCGCTCGACCTCTACCGCGGCGTGCACGACCTCGACTGGACGTACGTGTCGCCCGCCGCGGTCATCGCAGCGGGCGAGCGGACCGGGGCCTACCGCAGCGCCGGGGACACCCTGCTCACCGACGACGACGGCAACAGCCGCATCTCGTACGCCGACTACGCGATCGCCTTGGCCGACACGATCGAGAGCGGCACCGCGATCCGCCGCCGCATCACCGTGGCGTACTGAGCCATGAGCAACGACGCCGCCGGCCGGCACACCCGGTTCATCGTCCTGCTCGCAGCGCTCGCGGCCCTGGGACCACTGTCCATCGACGGCTACCTGCCCGGACTGCCGGACCTCGCCGGCGACCTGCGCGCCAGCGCCGCGGCCACCCAGCTCACCATCACCGCCTGCCTGGCCGGGCTGGCCATCGGGCAGCTGATCGCCGGGCCGCTGAGCGACACCTACGGCCGGCGGCGTCCGTTGCTGGCGGGCCTCGCCCTCTACACGATCGCCAGCGCGCTCTGCGCGGTGGCGCCCGACGTCCGGACCTTCGTCGGCCTACGCCTGGTCCAGGGCATCGGCGGGGCGTTCGGCATCGTCATCGCCAACGCCATGGTCCGCGACCGCACCTCCGGAACCCGCACCGCACGTCTCTTCTCCACACTGACCTTGATCACCGGCCTGGCGCCGGTGTTCGCGCCGGTCCTCGGCGGCCAGCTACTGCGCGTCACGGCCTGGCCGGCGATCTTCGTGAGCCTGGCCGTACTCGGCGCCGTGATGCTGACGGCGTCCGCCGCAGGACTGCCGGAGACCCGGTCCTCCGCGTCACGCCAGCCGCTGGCGGCTGTCGTCGGGCAGCTGCTCAGCGACCGGGTCTTCACCGGGTACGTCCTGGCCAACGGCCTGGTCTTCGCGGCGATGTTCGCCTACATCTCCGGCTCGCCGTTCGTCCTGCAGGAAATCCACGGCCTGACACCGCAGCAGTACAGCGCCGTGTTCGCCGTCAACGCCGCCGGACTCATTGCGGCCGCCCAGATCAGCGGCCGGCTGGTGGCCCGGGCCGGCGCCCACGTGATGCTGCTCGCCGGTCTGCTGGGCGCGACAGCCGGTGGCACCACGGTCCTGGGCGCGGTGCTGACACGGGCACCCCTGCCCGTGCTCCTGATCGGCCTGTTCGTCCTGGTCTCCAGCGTGGGCCTGGTCATGCCGAACGCCGCGGCCCAGGCCCTGGCCGACCACGGCGGACACGCCGGGTCGGCCGCCGCTCTGCTCGGCTTCAGCCAGTTCATGTTCGGCGGGGCACTTGCTCCGCTGGCCGGCGCGGGTGGCGCCACCGACGCCTTGCCGATGGGAATCATCGTCGCCGTGCTGCCGGCGCTCGCTCTGCTCACACTCGGCGTCCTCACCCGGTCGATGCCCGGTGAGCGCACTCGCAGGCCGGCTCGCCAAGGACGTGCCGGGCACCGGCAACCGCGCCGGCACATCGATCGCAGACGAGCCGGCATCCAGTGAATCGGGCCAGCGTCTGACGAACAGGGCGATTCCGCGATCAGCGTGACAGACGTACGACGACGGTCGGGTGCAGCGACGCGTGGAACGCGAAAGATCGGCGTCCCGCCGCAACGAGGCAGGGCCTCCGCGAGCCGCCAGCTCGTCCTACAAGCCCCGGCACCCATCATCGCGAAGGCACTCGGCTACCACGACAAGACCGCCACCCGCCTGGTCACCAAAGCCGGAGGAACCTGGAGTCGATATGCACCTGGCGACCACACACGCTGCCAGAAGCGACGTGGCTGCTCTGGTGAGCCAAGCTCCCGCGACCGGCCCGATGTCAGTACCAGGTGGCAGGCTCCGCCTCCATGAACAAGCAGCAGTTCTGGCACCTCATTAAGACGTCATCTCATTTGGCGAGTCTGCGGTAGCAGATGAGGGTGCAGGCGATGCTGGTGAAGGCGAGGAAGTGTACGGCCTTGCGTTCGTAGCGGCGGTGGAGGCGGCGGCAGCCGGCGAGCCAGGCCATGGTGCGTTCGATGGTCCAGAGGTGGTGGCCGAGCCGCTGCGAGGACTCGATTCCTCTGGTGCGTCGTGACAGGTGAATCGCCCCGCCCAGGTTGCGGGCGGGGCGATGACAGGGTTTCGGAACAGTTTCGAGGTTCAGTTCAGGCAAGCGTCATGACGCGCTCACGCAATGATGGAAAACCTCTGGTTGATCGAGTTCTTATTGCAGTTGTCGAGCCCAATCCACGTCGGTTCGGCAGACGTACTGCTTTCGAACACACTCAAGCAGAGCCCGGAGAGATCGTGACGTATCATCATCGATTTCATGCCGGTACCTCCGGCGTCGGCGGGGTCTGTGGAGAACGTCTGATCCACTGACCCGGAGCACGGGTAGAGTTCCAGCTTCGCCCTGACTTCCGAAACGTACCCGAGCGGGTCCAGGCAGAGGCCACTGTCCGCTTCCTTGATCGTTGTCAGTGCCGCTTCCGCCCCTACGCCCGCCGCCTTCGCTTTCGAAAACGAGCCAGAGAAGACGAATTCATCGAACGGGGACGAGGGGTATCCGAGAATAACGCTGTCGCCGGTGTACGGGCTGCCATTGGGCTGCATGGTGTAATTCGGATACTTGTTGGATCGAAGGTAGTATTCCTCGCCCCCGCCACTCAAATTGAACTCATTGTACACCGGATAGTGGTCGCTGCTTCCGATCTGGCCGTCACGGACCATGCGCAACCCTGGGAAGCGATGCGTTGACACCATGTAGTCAAGAGTTCCCGCGCTGTCCTGTGTAGGCACACCGGGTTGATAAATCTGTGGCCGCCTGCTTTCCGTTGGCCACACTCCGTTGATGAAGGACTGAAGGGCGCCGGGGTTTACGTTGAAATCCCCTATCGCGGTCCAGTTCAATCCGTCGACAGCTGCAACGGTTGCGTTGATGTTCGACAGGATTTGAACAGCATCCTGCCCGTTGTTCGGAGACGGCGCATGGACGTTGAAATAGTAGTCCAGGCCGATCCTGATACCGAAGGAGGGACGGGTGTTGGGGCGCGGGGGCGGCGCGATGAGGACGGACAGCGCCATTTCCCTTGCGATTATGGCGAAGTTGACCCGTCCCCCATTGGCGGCGTTTCCGTTCATCCAGTAGACCTGGTAGGTCGCGCCGGGCGCTTCCCAGCGGTAACGGCGAACCTGGTACGTCACGTTGCCGAACGTTCGTTCCGCCACGACGCCGAAGTCCTGCATCTCGGCGGGCGCAGGGCCTGCCTCCTGGATTACCGCCAACTGGTTCTCCCGACCGTGTCCACGGCTCAGGAGGGCGGCGACGCTGCTCCAGTTTTGACCGAGAGAGTTCCAGGTCACCAGGTTGATACTGGCAAATGGAGTCGGTTGAGCCTGGGCCGGTGACGCGGGAATCAGGATGAGCATACTGAAAACACAGAGCAGGACCCCTATGAGAGGGAAGCGTTTCTGCAATCGACTCGAATGAGCTTTACTGCTCACTGTTGAAAATTCCTTTCAGGGTGAATCGATGGTCCGTCTGGATGTCGTGGTGGCGTAGGTCCTCGGCGATGGCCAGGAGTTCGGTGACGGCCGGGAGTTCGGCGGTTCCGCGTCCGAGGCGCTTCATTTCGTGCACGGTGAGGATGACCCGCTGACGGGGGACGGCCTTCTTGATGGTGCGGGCGAAGTCCATCGCCTACGAATGGCGAGCTGGAGGGTGAAGTTCCACGTGCACGGGACGGACACCATCCTGGTCACGCGGGGCGCGCTCCCTGCCGGACCCCCGAGCCGGGACTCAGCCCCCGTTCGGCGCCACTTGCCACGCGGTCCAGGAGCCCTCGATGTTCGGCCGGACCCAGTTCGGAGGGGGGCGCCTGGACCGGTCCGGAGACCGGTTCGTCGGCGGTGGCGGCCTGGGCGATGTACGGGACGGCGAGCAGGGTACCGGCCAGGGCCACGCTCGCCGCGACGGCCGCCCGGCGCCGTGACGACTTGTCCGGCTTGGGTGTTTTCATGGTGGTTGAGCCTTCGGTGAGGGGTGCGAAAAGGGCGCGGGCGGCCCCCCCCCCGCGCCCGCCGGGGCCCGCCGCGTGGTGGCGCCGGGGGAACGCCCCCGCCGCAGGGGCGTGTGGGCCGGGA
>NZ_JBHYVA010000150.1:11474-14681 GCF_042750055.1 Streptomyces sp. NPDC059456 | reverse complement strand
GGGGCGCCCGTGGGGGGGGGGGGGGGGGCTGTCGGGGCCGGGGCGCGCTGGGGGGGGGCGGGCCCGGGGGCTTTCTCTCGTTGGGGGCGCCCCTCGCCCCCCGCCTTCGTCTGGGGGGCGGCGGCCCACGACTCGGCGTCGTTGCGCACCTGCTGGGCAGCCGACTCGGCGAGCTCACGGTGCTGCTCGGCCGCGCGACGGGCCTCCTCGCGCAGGTCCTTCGCCTCCTCCTCGGCCAGGCGCAGGATCTTCTCGACCCGGGCGCCCAGGCCGGCGTACGACGGCTCGGCGTCGCTCACCTGGGCCTGGGCGTTCTGCGTTTCGAGGTGCAGCTCCTCGATCCGCTTTTCCAGAGAGTTGATACGTCCAAGGGCGCTGTCGCGGTCGGAGACCAGCTTGGTAATGCGGTCGTCCACCTGACCGCGGTCGTAACCACGCCGCACGAGCTCGAAGCCGAAGGGGGAGGAAGTGTCGCTCATGGGGTTCCTGTCGAATGAGACCGATGAGGTGCTACGTGAGGTGTTAGGAGAATCCTAGGCGCCGAACCGGCGTGTCATCGAGTCAATCCACGTTTGATCTGGACAATGACACCCCTTTTGAGTGGCAAGACGACAGAATGCTTGTCACTCGTTCGGCTGAACCTTCATCAGGAACACACATCTTGAGCGATTGCTAGCCCTCCGACGCCTTCCCACCCGAACGAGTGGAACCCGCAGCGGCTCCCGCCTTCACGCCCCCCGCGCCCTGACCGCCGACGGCCGGCTTTCCGCCGCCCGAAGGCGCCTCGAATGATTCCAACGCCTCAAGAACGTCCTGGACACGGGAGATCTCCGCCTGAATGTCCTCGCGCCTGCGCACCAGGACCTCCAGTTCACGGCGGCCCTCGTCGACCAGGCGCTCGGCCTCCGCCTTCGCCTCCGAGAGGGCCTTGTCGGCCTCCCGGCTCACCTCGGCCTTCTTCTGCTCGGCCTCCTTGAGCAGCGCCTCCGCCTTGCGCACCGCCGCGATCCGGACCTTGCTCGCCTCGCTGCTCGCGTCCGACACCAGCGCCTTGGCCTTCGCCTCGGCCTCCACGCTCTGCTCGGTCGCCGCCCGCACCAGCTTGTCCACGCGCTCGCCCGCCGACTTCATCTGCTCGGCGGACTCCCGGCGGGCCCGCTCGTGCAGCTCCTCGACCTCGCCCTCGACGCGCGAGCGCAGCTCCTCCGCCCGCTCCCTTATGGCGGCCGCATCGCTGCGCGCGCCGACCAGCAGCTCGTTCGCGTCCGTACGGGCCTTCTCCACCAGGGAGTTGCCCTCGACGGTCGCCTCCGAGGAGATCCGCACGGCTTCCTTGCGGGCCGCGTCGACCATCGCGTCGGCCTGCTCCTCGGCCGCCGTCGTGGCGGCCAGCGCCTGGGCCTTCGCGTCGGCGGTCAGCTTGTCCGACTCCGTTGCGGCCTCGGTGATGAGCCGGTCCACCTGCTCCGCGGCCTCCGTGCGCCGCTTGTTGGCCTCCTCGCGGGCCTCGTCCAGCAGCCGCTCGGACTCCTCGCGGGTCTCGGTACGGGTGCGCTCCGCCTCGGTCGCCGCCTCGGCCTTGACCCGCTCGGCCTCCGAGCGGGTACGGGTCGCGTGCTCCTGCGCCGACGCCAGGGCATCGGAGGCCTCCGCGCGCAGCCGCTCGGACTCGGCCTGCGCCTCGCCGACCGTGCGCTCGTTGTCCTTGCGGGTCTGCTCGGTGAGCTTGTCCGCCTCGGACGCCGCCTCCGTGATGAGCCGGTCCGCCTGCTCGGCGGCCTCGCTGCGCAGCCGGTTCGCCTCCGCGCGCGCCTCGTCGAGCGTCTGCTCCGACTCGCGCTCCGCGCCGGCCAGCGTCTCGTTGGCCGCGACCGTGACCCGGTCCGCCTCCGCGGTGGCCTCGCCGATGATCCGGCCGCCCTCCGCGCGGGCGTCCTCCAGGACCTGCGCCGCCTCCCGGCGCAGCCGCTCGGCCTCCGCCGCGGCCTCGCCGACCGTGGCCTCGTTCGCCGCACGCGTCTCGTCGACCAGCCGGTCGCCCTCGTTGCGGGCGTCGACCAGGATCCGGGTCGCGTCCCGCTCCGCCGCCGCCAGCATGTCGGTCGCCTGCCGGGTGAGCCGCTCGGCCTTCGCCGTCGCCTCGCCGACCGCGGTCTCGTTCGCGGTGCGCGTCTCCTCGGTGAGCCGCTCCGCCTCGGACACGGCCTCGGTGACGAGCCGGTCGGCCTGCTCCGCGGCCTCCGTGCGCAGCCGGCCCGCCTCCACGCGGGCCTCGTCCAGCGTGCCCGCCGCCTCGGTACGGGTGGCGTCCGCGGCCTCGGCCGCCTCGGCGGTGATCCGCTCCGCCTCCGCGGTGGCCTCGCCGACGGTCGCCTCGTTCGCCGACCGGGTCTCCTCGGTGAGCCGCTCGGCCTCCGCCGTCGCCTCGGCGACGATCCGGGCGCCCTCGGCACGCGAGGACTCCAGGGACTCCGCCGCCTCGCCGCGGATCCGGTTCGCGTCGGCCCGGGCGTCGGCCCGGGTACGGGACGCGTCGCGTTCGGCGGCGGCCAGCGCGTCCGTCGCCTCCGTACGCACCCGCTGCGCGTACTCGGCGGTGTCGCTGCGCAGCTGCTCGGCCTCGGCGATCGCGTCGCCGACCGTGCGCTCCGCCAGCGCCTTCGCCGCGTCCGTCTCGGACCGCGCCTCGCTGCGGATCCGGTTGGCGTCCTCGGTGGCCCGCTCGCGCTCGGCGTAGGCGTCCGCGCGGACCCGCGAAGCCTCCTCCTCGGCCTCCGTCTTCGTACGCTCCGCCACGTGCTCGGCGGCGCTGCGCAGCCCGGTGATCTCCTCCTCGGCCTGCTCGTGCAGACCGGCGACGGAGTCCCGCACCTGCTGGGCGGTGGCCTCGGCCGCCGACACCAGCTCCGCGGCGCGCCGCTCCGCCTCCTCGGTCAGGCGGGCCGCCTCGGCCTGCGCCTCCTCGGAACGCCTGCGGGCCGCGGCCAGCAGTTCCTCGCTCTGCTCGCGGGCCTGGGCCCGCTCGCTGTCGGCGTCCGTCCGGGCAGACGCCAGGGTCTCCTCGGCCTCCCGGCGGCGCCGCGCGGCCTCCTCCAGCGCGGGGGGGAGCCCCCCCGCCGGCGCCGCGGGGGGACACCCGGGGGGGGGCTGGCCGGCCGCGCGCCGCCCGGGAGCGGGGGCCAGCGCCGCGGTCGCCCCCCCCGCCCC
>NZ_JBHYVA010000150.1:6285-11464 GCF_042750055.1 Streptomyces sp. NPDC059456 | reverse complement strand
GGCCTCCTCCTGCGCGGCGGCCAGCGCCTCCGCGGCCTCCGCGGCGACCCGCTCGGCGGCGGCCTTCGCCTCCGCGCGCAGCCGGTCCGCGGTCTCCTGCGCCTCGGAACGCACCCGCTCCGCCTCGGACTCCGCCTCGCTGCGCAGCCGCACGGCGACCTGCTCGGCCTCCGCGCGCACCCGCCCGGCGTCCTGCGCTGCGTCCGTGCGCAGCTGCTCCGCTTCCGCCTCCGCCTGCGCCCGGAGGGTACGGATCCGCTCCGCCGACTCGGCGCGCAGCCGGTCGGCCTCCTCGGCGGTCTCCCGGCGGACGTTCTCCGCCGCCCCGCGCGCATCGCGCAGCGTCTGCTCGGCCGTGCCCAGCCGGCCCTCGGCCTCGGTGTGCAGGCGGACGAGCTCCTCGTCGGCCTCCGCCCGCTTCGCCGCGAGGGCCTCTTCGGTCTCCTCGCGCCGCGCACGCGCCGCCGCGTCGGCCTCGGCCCGGACGGCCTCCGCCTGCTCCTCGGCCTCGGTGCGCAGCCGCTCGGCCTCGGCGCGGGTCCGCTCCAGCGTCTCCTCGGCCTGCTTGCGCAGCGTCGTGGCCCGCTCGACGGCCTCGGCGCGGACCCGCTCGCTCTCGGCACTGGCCCCGCCGCGCAGTTCGTCCGCGTCCGACTTGGCCTTGCCGAGCAGCTCCTCGGCGGTCCGGGCCGCCTCCTCGATCTGCTGGACCGCCTCGCGGCGCGCCTCGCCGCGGATCCGCTCGCCCTCGGCGACGGCCTCGGCGCGCAGCTGCTCCGCCTCGCCGCGCAGCCGCCGGGCCTCCTCCTGGAGTTCGACGGTCCGGGCCCGGTACTCCTCGGTGTCGTCCTTCGCCGCGCCCTTGAGCTCGTCGGCCGTGGCCGCCGCCTGGGCGCGCAGCCGCTCCGCCTCGGACTCGGCCTCGCGGCGGATCCGCTCGGCCTCCTCGGACGCGGCACGGGTGGTCGCCCGCGCGTCCTCCGAGGCCTTGTTCAGCACGTCCTCGGCCGTGCGCGCGGCCTTCGCCAGCTGCGCGGCCGTGTCCTCGGCCGCCGCCGCGCGGGCCTGCTCCGCGGCTTCCGCGCGCAGCCGCTCGACGCCGGCGCGGGCGTCGGCGAGGGTCTGCTCGGCCTCGGCCTTGAGGACCTCGGCCTCCTTCGTGGCCTCGCCGACCAGCCGGGCGACCTGCTCCTTGGCGGTGCGGGTGCGCTGCTCGTTGACGGACTCCGCCGACGCGAGCTGCCGGGACGCGCTCTCCTTGGCGTCCGCGAGGAGCTTCTCGGCCTCGGCGCGCGCGGAGCGCAGGGCGCCGTCGGCCTCCTGGACCCGCTGCTCGGCGACCCGGCCGAGGTCGAGGGTCTGCTGCCGGGTCTGCTCGGCCTCGGCGCTGGTGCTGCTGCGCAGCCGCTCGGCGTGCTCGGTGGCCTCCTGGGCCTGCGCGGAGGCGGCGGTCAGCAGCCGCTCGGCCTCCTTGCGGGCGCGCAGCAGGGTCGCCTCGGTCTCCGTGCGGGCGGCCTCGGCGTCGGCGGCCAGCCGGCGCCGGGTCTCCTCGGCGACGCGCGCCGCCTCGGCGCGCGCGGCGTTCAGGGACTGCTCGGCCTCGGCGCGGGACTCGTCCATGAGCCGGCGGGCCTGGGACTCCGTACGGGAGCGCAGCTGCTCGGCCCAGGCGACGTTCTCGTTGACGTGCGCCTCGACGGTCTGGCGGCGCTCGTTGAGCTCCTGGTCCAGCCGCTGGCGGCGGTTGACGGCCTCGGCGTGCAGCTCGGCCTGGAGGCGCGCCTGGTGTTCGGCGTGCTCCTGCAGGATGCGCTGGGTCTGCGCCCGGGCGTCGCGCAGTTCGCGCTCGGCGTCCGAGCGCATCTGGTCGGCCTGGATCTGGGCGTTGCGGAGCAGCTGCTCCGCCTGGTAGCCCATGTCCGCGCCGTCGTAGGCGGGCCGGGACGCCAGGTTGCGGCGTACCTCGTGGAGCTTGGCGCGCAGCACTTCGACCTGGTATCCGAGGTCTTCGGCGTGCTGGACGGCCTTCCCGCGCTCCTTCTTCAGCCGCTCCATCTCGGCTTCGAAGCGCGAGAGATGGTCGGCTTCAGCCTGATGGCTCTCCTGGCTTTCGTAGCCCCGCACAGCGCGGTCCCATCCGTCCCCTGGTCGCAAGCTCACTCCCAATTGAGCATCGCTCGCCCGCTGAACGACGCCCCCGGGGAATGGTGTCAGATACCGGGGCAGGGGTCACAGGCCCCGACCCCGTCTCCGCACCGAACCCCGGCCGAGCCATGGCCACTCTACCGGCCGGGGAATCGGGCCATCAGTGGTCCATCAATGGTCGGGGTTGGAGGTGACCAGTTCGGTGAGGACTCCGTGGCAGTCCTTGGGGTGCAGGAAGGTGATGGAGGAGCCCATCGAACCCGTCCGGGGCTGGTCGTAGAGGACCCGGACGCCCTTGCCGCGGATGGCCTCCGAGTCGCCCAGGACGTCCTCGGTGCCGAAGGCGATGTGGTGCACTCCCTCGCCGTTCTTGGCCAGCCACTTGCCCACCGCGGAGTCCTCCCGGGTGGGTTCGAGGAGCTGGAGGTAGGAGGCGCCGCCGTCGGAGGTCTCGTTGATCTTGAGCATGGCCTCGCGGACGCCCTGTTCCTCGTTGACCTCGGAGTGGAACACCTCGAAGCCGTACGTGGCACGGTAGAACTCGACGGTCTTGTCCAGGTCGAAGCAGGCGATCCCGATGTGGTCGATTCTTGTCAGCATGGGACCAGTGCACCGCCGAGGAGGGTGGTCACGCAACGTGCCAGCGATCACACCGACTGCCCGGTGACGGCGCGGGTACCGCTCAGTACATTCAGGTAAACCCTCGTTCACTCCTCATCTTCAAGGGGCTGTGCTCCATGTCCGGAACGAACAACACCACGTCAGTGATCGTCGCCGGGGCCCGCACCCCCATGGGGCGGCTGCTCGGCTCGCTGAAGTCCTTCTCGGGCGCCGACCTCGGCGGCTTCGCCATCAAGTCCGCGCTGGACCGGGCCGGCATCGCCGGTGACCAGGTGCAATACGTGATCATGGGCCAGGTGCTGCAGGCCGGCGCGGGCCAGATCCCCGCCCGTCAGGCCGCCGTCAAGGCCGGCATCCCGATGAACGTCCCGGCGCTCACCATCAACAAGGTGTGCCTCTCCGGCCTCGACGCGATCGCCCTCGCCGACCAGCTGATCCGCGCCGGCGAGTTCGACGTCGTCGTCGCCGGCGGCCAGGAGTCCATGACCAACGCCCCGCACCTGCTGCCGAAGTCCCGAGAGGGATTCAAGTACGGCGCGATCGAGATGCTGGACGCGATGGCCTACGACGGCCTCACCGACGCCTTCGAGAACATCGCGATGGGCGAGTCCACCGAGAAGCACAACACCCGCCTGGGCATCGAGCGCGCCCCGCAGGACGAGTTCGCCGCCGCCTCGCACCAGCGGGCCGCCGCCGCGCAGAAGAACGGCGTCTTCGAGGCCGAGATCACCCCGGTCGAGATCCCGCAGCGCAAGGGCGACCCGGTGATCTTCTCCCAGGACGAGGGCATCCGCCCGGAGACCACGGTGGAGTCCCTCGGCAAGCTGCGCCCCGCGTTCGCCAAGGACGGCACGATCACCGCCGGCACCTCCTCGCAGATCAGCGACGGCGCCGCCGCCGTCGTCGTGATGAGCAAGGCGAAGGCCGAGGAGCTGGGCCTGGAGTGGATCGCAGAGATCGGCGCCCACGGCAACGTGGCGGGTCCGGACAATTCGCTCCAGTCGCAGCCGTCGAACGCGATCCTGCACGCCCTGGAGAAGGAGGGCCTGGAGGTCTCCGACCTGGACCTCATCGAGATCAACGAGGCCTTCGCGGCGGTCGCCGTGCAGTCAATGAAGGACCTCGGCGTGACCCCGGAAAGGGTGAACGTCAACGGTGGCGCCATCGCCCTGGGCCACCCGATCGGCATGTCCGGCGCCCGCGTCGTGCTGCACCTGGCGCTGGAGCTCAAGCGCCGCGGCGGCGGGGTCGGCGCGGCCGCGCTGTGCGGTGGCGGCGGCCAGGGCGACGCCCTGATCGTCCGCGTTCCCTAGCCGGCACGGTCCGAGGAAACAGGACCGCCCCGAATCCGTACCCGAAGCCGTACCCGCAGCGAGAACCGAGGAGCGCAGCACGTATGACGGTGGACGTCCCCCAGCTGGTGGCCCAGGCGCGTGACGGCAGGCCGAGAGCGGTGGCCCGGCTGATCTCGCTGGTCGAGGGGGCGTCCCCGCAGCTGCGCGAGGTGATGGCGGCGCTGGCCCCGCTGACGGGCGGGGCGTACGTGGTGGGCCTGACCGGCTCCCCGGGCGTCGGCAAGTCCACGTCCACCTCGGCGCTGGTCTCCGCGTACCGCAAGGCCGGCAAGCGGGTCGGCGTCCTCGCCGTCGACCCGTCCTCGCCGTTCTCCGGCGGTGCGCTGCTCGGCGACCGGGTCCGGATGTCGGACCACGCCTCCGACCCGGGGGTCTACATCCGCTCCATGGCCACCCGCGGCCACCTGGGCGGCCTGGCCTGGGCCGCGCCGCAGGCCATCCGGGTGCTCGACGCGGCCGGCTGCGACGTGATCCTGGTCGAGACCGTCGGCGTGGGCCAGTCGGAGGTGGAGATCGCCTCCCAGGCCGACACCTCGGTGGTGCTGCTGGCCCCCGGGATGGGCGACGGAATCCAGGCCGCCAAGGCGGGCATCCTGGAGATCGGCGACGTGTACGTGGTGAACAAGGCGGACCGGGACGGCGCGGACGCGACCGCCCGCGAGCTGAACCACATGCTGGGCCTGGGCGAGTCCCGGGGCGCGGGCGACTGGCGGCCGCCGATCGTCAAGACGGTCGCGGCCCGCGGCCAGGGCATCGACGAGCTGGTCGAGGCCCTGGAGAAGCACCGGGCGTGGATGGACGAGCGCGGGGTGCTGGCCGAGCGGCGTACGGCCCGGGCCGCGCGCGAGGTGGAGACCATCGCCGTGACGGCCCTGCGGGCCAGGATGGCGGACGTGCACGGGGACGCCCACCTGGACGCCCTCGCGGCCCGGGTCGCGGCCGGCGAGCTGGACCCGTACGCCGCCGCGGACACCCTCCTGGCCACGCTGACCGAGGCGTAGGCCGGTACGCGAGAGCCCCCCCCCCCCCCCACACAGCCAGCCGCCACACCCAAAGAC
>NZ_JBHYVA010000150.1:0-6275 GCF_042750055.1 Streptomyces sp. NPDC059456 | reverse complement strand
ATCGCGGGGCTGGTGTGCCGGGCCGGGGGGCCCCCGCCCGCCCGTGTGGCGGGGCCCGCGGCTCTCGTGCGTCTGCGGGGCGGACCGGTCAGGCGTTGGGACGCTTGCCGTGGTTCGCCTTCTTCTTCTTGCGTGCTCGCTTCTTGTTGCCGCGCTTGGCCATGACGCCACTCCCTCGAAGATCGGGGTAATCCGGGCGCTCGCCAGTCTAGGGGCGCCCGATCCCGTCCGCATCAGAACCGCGGATCAGCCGCCGTCGTCGTTGTCGTCCGCGTCGTCGGTTCCGGGCCGCGCCGGCCGGATGCACGACGACGGGCGGGCGTTGCCGCCCGTTCCCCGGGGCGCCGCGCGGGACGGCACCCCGGGCGGGATGCCGTCCGGCGGTGTCAGGCCTTGCCGCGCTGGTCGCGCAGGTGGTTCGCGACCGGCTCCAGCGAGGCGCGCAGCGCCGTCAGGGCCTCCGGCGGCAGGAGGTCGATGAAATGCCGGCGGACGGACGCCACGTGGTGCGGGGCGACCTTCCGCATGAGCTCCATGCCCCCGTCGGTCAGTACGGCGTACAGGCCCCTGCGATCGGACTCGCAGTTCACGCGGACGACCAGGCCGGCCGTTTCCATCCGCGTGATCTGGTGGGACAGCCGGCTCTTGGACTGGAGCGTCGACGTCGCGAGGTCGCTCATCCGCATCCGGTGGTCCGCGGACTCCGAGAGGTTCACGAGGATCTCGTAGTCGTTGTTGGTGAGTCCGAAGGGCTGGAGATCCTTTTCCAGCTGGTGCATCAGCAGCCTGCTGACGTCCAGGTGGGTGCGCCAGGCGCACTGCTCGGCGTCGGTCAGCCAGGGGGTGGCCGTCTCGGTCTCCATGGTCTCCATGAGTGAACTCTACCTAAGAAGTTGAATTACGTACAAAAACGGGAAAGCTGAAGATCACAATCCGAGACGGCGCTGGAGATCACCCAGCTGCCCCGGCATCCGCGGCACGCCCAGCTGCCCCAGCGGACCCTGCTGCCCGTGCCCGCCGCCGTACCCGGCCCCGGGTACGCCCGCCGACTCCGCGCCGGCGCCGACGGCCCCGACCGCGTGCTCCGCCATCAGCATCTCCGACGACTGCAACAGCACCGTTCCCGCCCCGACGAACTCGAACTGGTGCTCCTCGCCGGAGCTGCCGCCGATGCCCGTCAGCGAGCGCAGCCCGCCGATGACGCCGGACATGTAACCGTGGTCGTAGTGGTGGCAGGGGGACGGGCAGTCCGCCCAGCCCACCAGCGCCTGCGGGTCCACCCGCAGCGGCGGCTCCATGAACACCACCGGGCCGTTGGAGGCCGCCACGAACTTCCCCGTGCCGATCAGGGTCAGGAACCCCGGCACGATCGACTGCTTGAGGGCGAGCGAGGGCTGGTAGGCCAGCAGGTTGCCCGACCGGATGGTCAGGTTCCCATTGTCCAGGTCGTACGAGTTCACGTCGAAGGCACGGTCGGCCAGCAGCATCTTGCCCTGGCCCTCGGCCACCACCCAGTCGCCGGCATGCAGCGGCGAGTGGAAGCTCGTGCGCAGGAGCCGGTCGAAGCGGCCGTTGCCGATGCCGTTGAACTCCATGCGCCCGTAGTAGGCGATCATCTTGCCCTTCTGCAGGAACCACTGGCTCCCCTTGAGCTCCACGCAGAAGGTGTACGCGTTCACGTTGTCGTCGGAGGGCAGGGTGTGCGGGTCGAAGACCGTCGGGCCGCCGGGTCCGCCGGTCACGGGACCAAAATTCACAGCTTCTCCTCCGAGGCCTGCACGTACACGGCACCCTGGCCCGAGAGCTCCAGCTGGAACGCCTCGCCCGAGCCGCGCCCCACCATGTCCCGCCAGCCGAGCGCGGTGGACAGCTTGTTCCTGACGTCCCCGTGGTGGGCCACGTACGCCTGCGGGTCGACGTGGACCGGCCGGTTCGGGGTGATGGGGAGCTCGATGACCCCGCCGTGGGCCATCACGGCGACCGAGCCGTGCCCCTTGAGGGTGGTGGTGAACAGGCCCTGGCCGGTCACCTGGCCGCGGACCATGCCCATGACACCGCCTTGCGAGCCCATGAACATCGTGCCCTGCTGGAGGGTGCCGTCGAAGGCGAGCAGCCGGTCGGCCTCGACGTACAGGGTCTCGCCGGTCAGGCCGATCACCTGGATGTGGTGGCCGCCGTTGCCGAACATCACGGTGCCGCTGCCCTCCACCTCCATCAGCGGGGTCTGCTCGTTCGCCACCCGGCGCCCGATCATGCCCATCACCCCGCCCTGACCACCGGTCAGGCTCGGGGTGAAGGAGACCTCGCCGCGGTACGCGAGCATCGCGCCGCGCTGGCTGTACATCCGCTGCCCCGGGATCACCTGGGCCTCGACCATCTTCGAGTTGATCTCGCGGAACGGCATCAGATGTCGCCCCCGATGGTGTTGCGCTCGCTGGGCTGCACGTAGACCAGGCCCTCGCCCTCGAAGCGGATCTGGAACGCCTCGCCGGAGCCCTCGCCGATCAGGGTGCGGAAGGTGACCCCCGACTGGAAGGACTGCTGGAGGTTGCCGGTGTGCGCGACGTACGCCCCCGGGTCGACGGAGAGCGGGTACTGGGCGCTGACGCGCAGCACCACCGCCGGGCCGTCCGACGTGATCGCCGCCTGGCCGTTGCCCTCGACGGTGGTGGTGAACAGGCCGTTGCCCGTCGCCCCGCCGCGCAGGCCGGTGAAGGTGGTGCCGGTGCGCAGGCCGGCGTCGGTGCACAGGAGGTTGCTGGACTCCACGTACAGCTTCTCGCCGCGCAGGTTGACCAGATTGATTTCGCTCGCACGATCGGCGAAGAAGCAGGTGCCGTGGCCCTGCACTTCCATCACGGTCATCTGTTCACCCGTCAGGCGACGGGTCACCATGCCGCGCAGGCCTTCGCCGCCGCCGGTCATCTTCTTGAAGGCCATCTGGCCGTCGTACGCCACCATGGAGCCGTTCTTCGCTTTGACGGCATCCCCGGTCAGGTCGACGGCGAGCACCTTGCTGCCTTGGAGTCGGAACTGAGCCACGGGATGACGTTATCGGCAGCGGGCGGGGGCGAACAGAGCCCGGTGGCCGATATCCGGCGACTGCGGCATCTCCCACACCGCCGCGGACACCCCCGGTCAAGATCCCGCAAAGCGGCTGAGACACTGGGACGGACCCCAGGCCACCACCCCGAAGGCTGACACGTGGACATCAAGACCGCCTCCGCCCTGCATCGGCTGCGCCTCATCTCCGTCCCGGAGGCGCTGTCGTTCCCGGCCCTGCTGATCTTCGGATCGGTGCTGAGCCGGATCTCCGACATCGACTACCTGATGATGCCGCTCGGCATCCTGCACGGGATCCTGTTCGTCATCTACGCGGTCTTCCTGCTGGACGTGTGGAGCAAGGCGGAGTGGCCGGTCAAGAAGGTCGCCCTGTTCTTCCTGCTGGCGCTGCTGCCGTTCGGCGGCCTGTACGGCGACAAGCTGCTCAAGCGCGAGGAGGCCGACAGCGTGATGGCGGCCCGCGCCCGGCGCGAGGCGGCGAACGCCGCATGATCGTCGCGTTCTCGGTGACCCCGCTGGGGGTCGGTGAAGAGGTCGGCGAGTACGTGGCCGACGCGGTGCGCGTCGTACGGGAGTCGGGGCTGCCGAACCGCACGGACGCCATGTTCACCTCGATCGAGGGGGAGTGGGACGAGGTGATGGCCGTGGTCAAGCGCGCGGTGGCGGCCGTGGAGGAGCGGGCGCCGCGGGTGTCGCTGGTCCTGAAGGCCGACATCCGTCCCGGGGTGGTCGACGGGCTGACGTCGAAGGTGGAGACGGTGGAGCGCCACCTGGCCTGACCCGGTCCGCGGCCCGCGTCCCCGTCGGTGCCGCGGTCGCCCGGACGGCCGGACGGCCGCGCCGGCAGCCGGGTGGGACACCGCTCCCTGCTGTCGGTGCGGGGGAACTCCGCGCGCCCGCATACGCGCCGTCCTCCTCGGGGCACCGGCCCCTTGCCGCGGCCGGGCTGCTGCTCGACCCCGTCCGGCCCGCGCACCGGGCCGTCCGGGAGGGCGCGGCGCGCCGGCGACCCGGTGCCCGTGCCGCCCGAACCCGGCACCGAAGTCGCCTCCCTGACGACGTGCGCACCACCCTGCCGGCGGCCGTCGCCGTCCGGCAGCGGGGCGAGGCCGGGCACGTCGTGGCATGACGGGACGTCAGGCCCGTTGCGCGGCACCGCGGCCCGGCCGGGGCCTACGGCGGCGGGCCGCCGGTCGTCAGGGCGATGCCGAGCGGGGTGCGCTCGTACAGGATCCGGTGGCCGTGGCGGGCCGAGATCAGCAGGCCCGCCCCGTGCAGGGCCTTCAAGTGGTCCGAGACCGTGGCCGGCGCCAGACCGAGCCGGCGGGCCAGCCCGGTCGTGGAGGCCGGCTCGTCGAGCGCGCACAGCACGTCCGCCCGGCCCCGGCCCAGCAGCCGCGCCAGCGCCCGCGGGGTGGCGCCCGGCGTCGCCGCCGTCCACAGCGCGCCGATGCCCCGAGCCGGGTAGACCAGCGTCGGCTGCCAGGGCGGGTCGTACCCGCCGACCACCTCCGGCCACACGAACGCGCTCGGCATCAGCAGCAGGCCCTGCCCGTCCAGGGAGCGGTCGTGGTGGGTGCGGCGGTCGATGGTGAGCGTCCCGTCCGACCACCGCAGATCCGGGTGGAGGCCCTCGAACAGCGCCTCCAGGCCCCCCGCCGCCAGCCGCCGCGAGTGGAACAGGATGTCCGCCTCCAGCAGGGCCCGCAGCCGCGGCCAGTGCGGGGCGACCAGTGCCGCCCAGGCCTGCTCGTACAGATCGGCCAGTTCCCGTACCGCCCGGGCCGGATCCGCGAGCATCCGCCGCCCGAGGTCGCTCTCGGCGGCGCCCGGGGTGCACACGAGCGAGCGCCGCAGGTCCTCCCGCACCGCGTCCGGACGGGCGGCCGCGGACCGGACCCGCGCCACCTCCTCCTCGAAGGTGACGGACGGGCCGGCCGGCGGCGGGCTCAGGAAGTCCGGGTTGTGGCCGGCCCGCGGCATCAGGAGCCACAGAGGCCGCAGGTCCAGCCCGGCCGCGGCCGCCCGGATCTGCCGCAGCCAGGGCAGGTGGTACGCCTGCCGGCCCGGCTGCAACAGGGTCCGCACCGCCTCCTGGGTCTCCCAGCGCGGCGAGACCGAGAACCGGCAGCGCAGCAGGTCCCCGTCCCCGAACCGAAAGTGAAACGCCACGCGCCGCCCCTCCTGTCGCCGATCCACCCGCACCCCTGCCCCGGCAGGCCGTGCCGCCCGCCCCGCCGGCCCGCGGCCTCCCCGCACCGCCGCACGCCACGTGACCGCGCCGCGGCGCCGCCGCCGCAACGCCGACCGCGCCCCGCGCTGCCGCGCCGACCCTGCCGGCCGTGCCGTGCTGGCCGTGCCGTGCCGGCCGTGCCCCGCGCTGCCGCGCCCCGCGCCCTGCGCTGTCGCGCTGGCCGTGCCCCGCGCTGCCCGTGCCGGACCCGCCGTGCTGTCGCTCGCCGCGTCCTCGGGCGGAGTGATTCGGTGCAGGGCGAATCACTGCCGTCCGGTCACCGTAGCCCCGCAAGGTGTCCGCATGTCCAGTGCGCCTGAGGCCGTCTCCGCCCCGGCCGTCCCCGGCGGCGGTTACCGCTCCGTCTTCCGGGTCCGGGAGTTCCGGCCCGTCTTCGCCGCCCACCTGCTGTCCGTCCTCGGCCTCGTCGTCGCCGAGATCGCCCTCACCGTCCTCGTCTTCCGCGCCACCGGCTCGCCCCTGATGAGCGCGCTCACCTTCGCCCTCGGCTTCCTCCCCTACGCCCTCGGCGGCACCCTCCTCGCCGGGATCGCCGACCGCAGGCCCGCCCGCCGGGTCCTCGTCGGCTGCGACCTCGTCTGCGCCGCCTGCGCCGCGGCCATGGTCCTGCCCGGCACCCCCGTCGCCGGGCTCCTCGTCCTGCGCTGCGCCATGGCCTTCGTCGCCCCGCTGTTCCAGGGCACCCGCAACGCCTCCCTCGCCGACATCCTCGGCCCCGGCGACGTCTTCGTCCTCGGCCGCTCCCTGATGCGCATGGTGGCCCAGAGCGCCCAGCTCATCGGCTTCGGGCTCGGCGGAGTGCTGCTGACCGTCCTCGCCCCGCGCGGGGCGATCGCCCTGACCGCCGCCGGGTTCCTCTGCTCGGCCCTGCTGCTGCGCTTCGGCACGGCGGCCCCGCCCGCCCGGGCCGCCGCCGAACGCACCTCCCCGCACGCCCGGCGGCGCGCCGTCCTGGGCG
>NZ_JBHYVA010000149.1:0-14684 GCF_042750055.1 Streptomyces sp. NPDC059456 | reverse complement strand
GTCTCTCTATCCCGCCCCCACCGAGACCTACCAGCTCATATCCGTCGGCTGCGAGAGTGGTGCTTCGCCGACCGGCCCGGTGGAGCGGGGCCGCGCCGGGTGCCGGGGTGCCGGGCCGGTATCCGGCCGTCGGCGGGGCCGGTCTCTGGGAGCACAATCCGCGCCACCCGTCAGCAGCGGCTTCGTGCGGGTCAGGGTGAGGTCGAGGGTGCGCAGGCGGTCGTACGTGCCGGAGTCGGCGGGGCGGCCGCCGTACGTGACGTCGTCGAAGGTGCGGGCTGCCGTACGGAGGGCCTCGGCGTGGTCCGGGAGGGCCGCGGCGGCTTCGGCGGCGGCCTCGTCGGCGGTGCGGCCCGGGCGCGGGTCGAGCAGGGTGCGCTCCTCCAGGGAGCGGACGACGGCCCGCATGCGCTCCTGGACGGCTTCGGTCCAGCGGCCCGCGGCGGCGTGCGCGTCGGCGGCGGCGCGGTGGTCGGCGGAGCTGCGCAGGGCGTCGTCGAACAGGGTTGCCGTGCCGGTCGCGGTGCGGCGGGGGGCGCCGAGCCGCCACCACAGGGCGGCGACGGCCAGGGCGGCGAGGACGGCGATCGCGACCAGGCCCAGGGTGCCGCCGGGGGTGGCGCCCTGGGCGCGGTCGAAGAGGTGGCCGACCCACTCCCAGAAGCGGTCCAGGGCGCGCTGGAGCAGGCCCGGGTCGTCCTGGTGGTACAGCGGCTTGGACAGTTCGCGTTCGGCCGCCTCGCGGGCGGGTACCCGCGGCGTCGTGACCGGTGGTTTCTCCGCGGCCGGCAGGAGCGCCGCAGCGTGTGTGATGAGGCCCCCCGTACTCATCATCGGTGCATCACCCTCCGGTGGGCGGCGCGGCCGGGTCCGAGCCGTAGTTCTCCAGGCCTGCCGCCCGGGCGAGTTCCAGGTCGAGGGCCTCGCGGCGGATGCGCTGGTCGACGTAGAGCAGGACGGTGACGCCCGCCTGGATCGGCATGGTGATCGTCTGTGCGATGACCGCGCCGACGGCCGCGAGGATCAGCGGGGCCCAGCCGGTGGCGGCGGTGCCGTTCTCCAGGCCGCCGACCCCGCTGTCGGCGAGGCCGATGGCGAGTCCGAGGGCGGTCAGCGGGTAGACGATGACGGCCGAGACGAAGGTGGTGATGAGGCCGGTCAGGGCGGTGATCCCGAAGATGCGCCACCACGAGCCCTGGACGAGGCGCGACGAGCGGCGCAGCGAGGTGACGACGCCGGCCTTCTCCAGCATCAGGGCGGGCGAGGCCAGGCTGAACTTGATCCCGAGCCAGAGGACGAGGGGGAGGGCGGCGAAGCCGCCGACGAGTCCGAGGCCGATGTTGCGCAGGAGGATGCCGGGCAGGAGCAGCACCGCGACGAGGGCGGCGCCGCCGAGGCCCATCAGCAGGGTCAGCCCCAGCAGGTGGAGCAGCCGGGGGCGGGCTTCGCGCCAGGCCTGGCCGATGGTGGAGCCCTGGCCGAGCACGGCACGGCTGAAGATCATCGTGACCATGGCGGTGGTGATGATGGTCCCGATGAGCTGGATGAACCCGTCGGCGACGAGGGCCGTCATGGCGCCGCCGAGCGTGTCGAGGACGTCCTGGAGGTCGGCTCCGGGTTCGGGGGTGACGGCGACGCCGGCGAGTGCGTACTTCTGTACGAGGACGCTGATGACCTGGACGACGGTGGCCACGACGAGCGTGATCGGCAGGACCGAGCGCCAGTGGCTGCGCACGGTGGCGACGGCGCCGTCGAGGATCTCGCCGAGGTCGAGGGGGCGCAGCGGGATCACGCCGGGCTTGGCGGCGGGGGGCTTGCCCCACTGGCCGGGGCCGCCCGGGTAGCCGTACCCGCCGCCCTGGGGGCCCTGGGGGCCGCCGTACGATCCCCAGCCCGCGCCGGGCTGCGGCTGCGGCTGCGGCTGCGGGGGCTTCGGGGCCTGGGGGGCGCCGGGGCTCGACCACTCGCCGGGCGGTGGCTGCTCCGCGGACCACTTCTGTCCGCCGGCGGGCTGCTGCGGCTGCGACGGTGCGCCGTCGGTGCCGTCCCGGCCGTCGGATGCGCCCGGCCGCTCGCCGTCGGACGGGGAGGGTCCGGGCACGGCCCAGCCCGGAGAGTCGTTCATCGTCGCTCCTTCACGTGCACTGCGGGGGCGGGGGCGGCTGCCATCGTGCCACGTGGGAACGTAGAGCGGACCGGCCGTCCCCCCGGATCTCCGACAGCCCGCGCCTTCAATTGTCGCCCGGATCCGGGGCAGACTGGACGCCCTGATCTCCACGCAGGTCCGAGGGGCGATTTCCAGCCCTTTTGGCTGTGGGACAGCTCACCGCCAGGTAACGATTAGCTAATGGGATGATGTCAAGCATGAAGGGACGAGTCCTTGTCGTCGACGACGACACCGCGCTGGCCGAGATGCTCGGCATTGTGCTGCGTGGAGAAGGTTTTGAGCCGTCGTTCGTAGCGGACGGCGACAAGGCACTGGCTGCCTTCCGGGAGGCGAAGCCGGATCTCGTGCTGCTCGACCTGATGCTTCCCGGACGGGACGGCATAGAGGTCTGCAGGCTGATCCGGGCCGAATCCGGCGTGCCGATCGTGATGCTCACCGCGAAGAGCGACACGGTGGACGTCGTCGTGGGCCTGGAGTCCGGGGCCGACGACTACATCGTCAAGCCGTTCAAGCCGAAGGAGCTGGTGGCCCGCATCCGGGCCCGCCTGCGCCGCTCGGAGGAGCCCGCGCCCGAGCAGCTGGCCATCGGTGACCTCGTCATCGACGTGGCCGGGCACTCGGTCAAGCGCGACGGTGCCTCGATCGCACTGACCCCGCTCGAATTCGACCTGCTGGTCGCGCTCGCGCGCAAGCCCTGGCAGGTGTTCACCCGTGAGGTGCTGCTGGAGCAGGTCTGGGGCTACCGGCACGCGGCGGACACCCGCCTCGTCAACGTGCATGTGCAGCGACTGCGCTCCAAGGTCGAGAGGGACCCGGAGCGCCCCGAGATCGTCGTGACGGTGCGTGGTGTCGGCTACAAGGCCGGACCGAGCTGACGTGCAGCCCGGCAAGTCCCCCAGCGGCTCCCGCCGAGGAGTCCTGAGGGGAGGCCGCCAGCTCCGTCAGATGGCCGACGGAGCGCCTGGCGGCCCTGTGCTGCGGTTGTTCGTACGTCTCGTACGACGACCGCTGCTTCCGGCTGTCCGGCTGTGGCGGCGCAACATCCAGCTCCGGGTGGTCGCGGCGACGCTGCTGATGTCGCTGGCCGTGGTCCTCGCGCTGGGCTTCGTGGTGATCGCCCAGGTCAGCAAGGGTCTCCTCGACGCGAAGGAGGAGGCCGCGCAGAGCCAGGCCGCGGGCGGGTTCGCGGTCGCACAGGAGAAGGCCAACACGCCCTCCACCGTGGACGGGCCCGACGTCACCGACAACAAGGTCGGCCGGGACGCCAGCACCTGGATGAACTCGCTGGTCAAACAGCTCGCCAGTGGTGGCCAGACCGCCTTCGAGGTGGTCGCGCTCGGTACCGGTCCCGGTGCGGGCGGCGAACCGGGCGGGCAGCCCGGCGGGCCGTTCGTCTCGGGCGTCAAGGGCGCCCGCGCCTCCGGCAACGTCGACCCGACCGCGAGCGTCCCCCCGGCGCTGCGCCGGTCCGTCAACCACACCACCGGGACGTTCAAGACCTTCTCGCAGATCCGGTACACCGCCGGAGCAGGGGACAAGGCGCCCGAGCCCGCGCTGGTCGTGGGCAAGCGGCTCACCGACATCAACGGGGACCCGTACGACCTGTACTACCTCTTCCCGCTCACGCAGGAGGAGGAGTCCCTCAACCTGATCAAGGTCACCATCGCCACCGCCGGCGTGTTCGTGGTCGTGCTGCTCGGCGCGATCGCCTGGCTCGTCGTACGGCAGGTCGTGACGCCGGTGCGGATGGCCGCCGGGATCGCCGAACGGCTCTCGGCCGGGCGGCTCCAGGAACGGATGAAGGTCACCGGCGAGGACGACATCGCCCGTCTGGGCGAGGCCTTCAACAAGATGGCCCAGAACCTCCAGCTCAAGATCCAGCAGCTGGAGGACCTGTCGCGGATGCAGCGCCGGTTCGTCTCCGACGTCTCGCACGAGCTGCGGACGCCGCTGACGACCGTACGGATGGCGGCCGACGTCATCCACGACGCCCGGGTGGACTTCGACCCGGTCACGGCCCGCTCCGCCGAACTGCTCGCCGGACAGCTCGACCGCTTCGAGTCGCTGCTCGCGGACCTGCTGGAGATCAGCCGGTTCGACGCGGGCGCCGCGGCCCTGGAAGCGGAGCCGATCGACCTGCGGGAGGTCGTGCGCCGGGTCATCGACGGCGCCGAGCCGCTCGCCGAGCACAAGGGCACCCGGATCCGGGTCCTGGGGGACACCCAGCCCGTCATAGCCGAGGCCGATTCGAGGCGCGTGGAGCGCGTGCTGCGCAACCTCGTCGTCAACGCCGTGGAGCACGGGGAGGGCCGCGACGTGGTCGTCCGCCTCGCGTCCGCGGGCGGGGCCGTCGCCGTGGCCGTACGGGACTACGGGGTCGGGCTCAAGCCCGGCGAGGCCACCCGCGTCTTCAACCGCTTCTGGCGGGCCGACCCGGCCCGCGCCCGCACCACCGGCGGCACCGGCCTCGGCCTGTCGATCGCCGTCGAGGACGCCCGGCTGCACGGCGGCTGGCTGCAGGCCTGGGGCGAGCCGGGCGGCGGCTCGCAGTTCCGGCTGACGCTGCCGCGGACCGCCGACGAACCGCTGCGCGGGTCCCCGATCCCGCTGGAGCCGGAGGATTCCCGGGCCAACCGGGCCAGGGCCGCCGCCGAGGCGGCCGGCTCCGGCCCCCACGCGAGGGCCCCCCAGGCCCCGCCCCGGCCCGACCGGTCGCCGATACCGCCCCGGTCGGCCGTCGCCGGCGCGCTGCCGGTGCCCGCGGACCCGACGGCCCTGCCGGGCAGCGGGGCCCGCGTCGGGGCCCGTCCGGCCGACCAGGCGACGGCGCCCGACCGGGCCGCCGACGCCGAGCAGGCAGCAGGAGCACAGGAGGATGGCGCAGGTGGAAGCTGAGCGCGCACGGGTGCGCGGGGACGGCCGCCGCCGCTGGCGGACGGTGCGGGCGTACGCCCTCGGCGCGGTCGGGCTGCTGCTGGCGGGCTGTGCGTCCATGCCCGACCACGGCGAGATCCGCGAGGTGCGGGCCTCGCAGGGCGTGGACTCGCAGGTCCGGGTGTTCGGGGTGCCGCCGGCCGACAAGGCCGGTCCGGCCGACATCGTCGACGGCTTCCTGGAGGCCATGACCAGCGACGACCCGCAGCTGCAGACCGCGCGCAAGTACCTCACCGAGGAGGCGGCGAAGAACTGGAAGCCCGGTTCCGCCGTCACCGTGCTCTCCGCCGGCATCGACCGGTTCTCCGTCGGCGGCGAGAAGGAGCCCTCGGGCCCCCGCTACAAGATGACCGGGACGAAGCTCGCGACGGTCGACGAGCGCAGCGCCTACCAGCCCGAGACCTCCCCGAACAAGCGCTACGAGGAGTACCTCCAGCTGGTCCAGGAGAACAAGCAGTGGCGGATCGCGACGCCGCCGAGCAGCCTCGTGCTGAGCGAGTCCGACTTCCAGCGCATCTACATGCCGGTCAACAAGTACTACTTCGCGGGCGGCAGCCTCGTCGCCGACCCCGTGTACGTGCGCCAGCGCAGCGATCCCGACTCGCGGATGGACCCGACGACGCAGACCGTGCAGTCCCTGCTCGCCGGTCCGTCCAAGTGGCTGGGGCCCGTGGTCACTTCGAGCTTCCCGACCGGCACCGAACTGCGGGAGGGCACCAAGTCCCTCACGTACGACGGCCAGAACGTGCTGAAGGTGCCGCTCAACGACAAGGTCGACAACGTCGCGCAGCCGCAGTGCGAGAAGATGGCCGCGCAACTCCTGTACACCGTGCAGGACCTGACGGCGTCCCGGCTGGCGCGGGTCGAGCTGCTGCGCGCGGACCGGTCCTCGCTGTGCTCGCTGACCGAGACGACCGCCACGACGATCGCGCACCGGCCGCCGGTTCCCGAGTACCAGTACTACGTCGACAGCGGCGACCGGCTCGTCCGGATGAAGCTCGACGTCACGAGCGAGGACCAGCAGTACCGGCCCGAGCCGGTGCCGGGCCCGCTGTCCCCCACCTCCGCGAACCCCGGCTTCAAGGTCAACTCGGCGGCCGTCTCGTACGACGAGAAGCGCGCGGCGGTGGTCTCCGACGACGGGCGCGGGCTGCACCTGGTGAACATGACGACGGCCGGGACCATGCCGGCGCCCGTCCTCACCAGCAAGGGCACCAAGCCGAACGGGCTGGGCGCGCCGAGCTGGGACGCGGCGGGCGACGTGTGGGTCGCGGACCAGGATCCGCAGAACGCGGCGCTGTACCGGATCCCGGGCGCCACCGCCGTCCCGCAGAAGATCGACGTGGCCGGGCTCGACGGGCGGATCACCGCGCTGAAGGTGTCGCCGGACGGGGTGCGGATCGCCCTGCTGGTGGAGAAGGACAACCACAAGAACCTGTACATCGGGCGGATCGAACGGCCCGAGGGCAAGGGCGACGCGGCGCCGGTGTCGGTGCGCGAGCTGCGCCCGGCGGCCCCGCAGATGGCGAGCGTGACCGCGCTCAGCTGGGCGCCGCGGGGCCGGCTGCTGGTGGTGGGCCGGGAGAACGGCGGTGTCGTGCAGGCCCGGTACATGCTGGCCGACGGCTCGATGATCGCGGCGAGCCTGCCCGGGGCGACCGGGCTGGTCGCGGTCGCGGCGACCGAGGACGAGAAGAAGCCGGTGGTCGCGTTCTCGGAGGACGACGGGATCGTGTGGCTGCCGCCGGGCGCGCAGTGGCGCACGGTGGCCGAGGGCGGCAGGGCCCCGGTCTACCCGGGCTGACCTGTGCTTTCCCGCTCCGGCCCGGGGTTGTCCACAGGGCTGGCGGGGGCCCGGACCGCCCGGCACAGTGGGGAGCATGCGGGGGTGGTGGCAGGAGCTCGCCGGACTGGTCCTGCCGGCCGGCTGCACCGGCTGCGGGGCTGCCCGTGAGCTGCTGTGCGCCGGCTGCGCGCAGGCGCTGAGCGGGGCCGCGGCGGGGTGTGTGCGCCCGTCTGCGGGGCCCGCGGGGCTGCCCGTGGTGCATGCGGCCGCCGTCTACGAGGGGGCCGTACGGGAGGTCGTGCTGGCGCACAAGGAGCGCGGGGCGCTGCCGCTGGCCGGGCCGCTCGGCGCCGCCCTCGCGGTGGCGGTCGGTACGGCCCTCGGCGTGCCCGCCGGGGCGCCTGCCGGGGTGCCCGCCCGGACGGCTGCCGGGGTGCCCGGCGCGGTGTCCGGCGGATTGCGGGGCGGCGCGGATGCGTTGGCGGGCGCCGGGCCCGTTCTCGTCCCCGTGCCCTCGGCGCGTCGGCAGGTGCGGGCGCGCGGGCACGATCCGGTGCGCAGGATCGCCCTGGCGGCCGCGGCGCGGCTGCGGCGGGCCGGGGTTCCCGCGCGGGTGGCTCCCGTACTGCGCCATGCCCGGCCGGTGGCCGATCAGGCGGGCCTGGGGGCCCGGGAGCGGCGGGAGAACCTCTCGGGGGCGCTGGGGGTGCGCCGCGACGGCCGGGCGCTGCTGCCGGACGGGGCGCGGATCGTGCTGGTCGACGACGTGATCACCACCGGAGCCACGCTCGCGGAGGCGGCCCGGGCGCTGCGCGCGGTGTCGGCCGCACCGGTGGCGGCGGCGGCCGTGGTGGCGGCCCCGGCGGACTCTTTTTTGAGCAATTCGGCCGACAACCCGTACAGAGCAACGTTCTTGTGAATAGATTTGGAACTCCCGGGGAAGGCGCATCGTTGCAGGTAGTAAGAGGGAACAGCCACCTGAACGGAGGTACGGTCCGGTAGCGGGTGCCGACAACCGGCATGGAGGGATATGTTCGGTTGTAAGGAACTGGCGAGTCCTGGCCCCACGCATCGGATCGCACGTTTCGTCGTTTCTGAATCTTCGTGTCAGAGGCTGTCTCTCGACTCCGAAGTCGGTGGGGTGTAGATCTTGCCGATGGGGGAGGAGGAGGTGAAAGTCGCCAAGTCCGAGGCTCCGGTGTTCACCGGAGCCTGGTGCGAAAGGGAGACGCTTCGCCCCATCGGGCGGAGCCATCCGGGAACGGAGTTCTGCGTGGACATCGTCGTCAAGGGCCGCAAGACCGAGGTGCCCGAGCGGTTCCGCAAGCACGTGGCCGAGAAGCTGAATCCCGAGCGGATCCAGAAGCTCGACGCCAAGGTGATCAGCTTGGACGTCGAGGTGTCCAAGGAGCACAACCCGCGCCAGGCCGACCGTTCCGACCGCGTGGAGATCACCCTGCATTCGCGGGGCCCGGTGATCCGTGCCGAGGCCGCCGCCGCAGACCCGTACGCGGCGCTCGACCTGGCACAGGACAAGCTGGAGGCCCGGCTGCGCAAGCAGCACGACAAGCGCTACACCCGCCGTGGCAACGGCCGGCTCTCGGCGGCCGAGGTCGCCGACGTGGTTCCCGGCGTGGCCCGGCTGAACGGCAGCGGCCAGCCGGTCACGGAGGAGGCACCGGACGCGATCCCGACCACCCGGATCGGATCGCTGGAGGTCCAGGGCGAAGGCCCGCTCATCGTCCGCGAGAAGACGCACTCGGCCGCACCCATGCCGCTCGACCAGGCTCTGTACGAGATGGAGCTGGTCGGCCACGACTTCTACCTGTTCGTCGACTCCGACACCAAGATGCCGAGCGTCGTCTACCGGCGCCACGGCTACGACTACGGCGTGATCCACCTCAACTCCGACCAGGCCTCCAGCTCGGGTGAGCCCGGCGCAGGCGCGGGCGGGGCGCTCGGCGGCTGACGCCGCGTCCTGAATTTCGGTGAAGCGCCCCCGGGGACACGGCAGCGTCCCCGGGGGCCTCTGTATGACTCGTATGCGCCAGGTGGCCGTCGCAGGCTCCCCGCCGGAGGGCGCGGGCATGGAATCATGGCGGGCAGTCAACCGGCGGAAGATCCCGTCCGGTTGACCCGGCAAGCTCGGTACATGCAGGGGGAGGAACGATGGCGGACACCTTCGGGCCGGTGCGCGGTGACGAAGGCGGCGAGCCGATCCGGGTGCTCGTCGTGGACGACCACGCCCTGTTCCGGCGCGGACTGGAGATCGTCCTCGCGCAGGAGGAGGACATCCAGGTCGTCGGCGAGGCCGGGGACGGCGCGGAGGCGGTGGACAAGGCGGCCGACCTGCTGCCGGACATCGTGCTCATGGACGTGCGGATGCCACGGCGCGGCGGGATCGAGGCGTGCACCTCCATCAAGGAGGTGGCCCCCTCCGCGAAGATCATCATGCTGACGATCAGCGACGAGGAAGCGGACCTCTACGACGCGATCAAGGCGGGCGCCACCGGGTATCTCCTGAAGGAGATTTCGACCGACGAGGTCGCCACCGCGATCCGCGCGGTGGCCGACGGGCAGTCGCAGATCAGCCCCTCGATGGCGTCGAAACTCCTGACGGAGTTCAAGTCGATGATCCAGCGGACGGACGAGCGGCGGCTGGTGCCGGCGCCCCGGCTGACGGACCGCGAACTGGAAGTCCTCAAACTCGTGGCCACCGGAATGAACAACCGCGACATCGCGAAGGAACTGTTCATTTCCGAGAACACCGTGAAGAACCACGTCCGCAACATCCTGGAGAAGCTCCAGCTGCACTCCAGGATGGAGGCCGTGGTCTACGCGATGCGGGAGAAGATCCTCGAAATCCGCTGAGGTCCTCGCGCCCTCGCGCCCTCTCGCCCTCTCGCCCTCTCGCCCTCTCGCCCTCTCCCCGTCCCTCGTCCCCTCCTTTCAGAGCGCGGCGAGTTCCGCGGTGACCGCCGCCGCCTGCTCGGGCGAGGCGGCGCGTTCGACGCGGACGGCGTCGCAGCCGACCCAGCCGGCCGCCTCGCGCAGCGCCTCGGCCATCGGGCGGGCCGCCTCGGGGGTGGTCAGGGAGAGCTGGCGGGCCACCAGCGTGCCGCCCTCGCGGGCCGGGTCGACCCGGCCCTGGAGCCGCCCGCCCGCCAGCAGCGGCATCGCGAAGTAGCCGTGTATCCGCCGGGCCTTGGGGACGTACGCCTCCAGCCGGTGCGCGAAGCCGAAGATCCGCTCCGTCCGCGGCCGGTCCCACACCAGGGAGTCGAACGGGGAGAGCAGGGTGGTGCGGTGGCGGCCGCGGGGGGCCGTCGCCAGTGCGGCGGGGTCGGCCCAGGCCGCCTTGGACCAGCCCTCGACCTCGACCGGGACCAGGCCGGAGTCGGCGATCACCGCGTCGACCTGCTCGCCCTTGAGGCGGTGGTAGTCCGCGATGTCGGCGCGGGTGCCCACGCCCAGGCTCTGCCCGGCCAGCGCCACCAGGCGGCGCAGGCACTCGCGGTCGTCCAGGTCGTCGTGGAGCAGCGCGTCGGGGACCGCCCGCTCCGGGAGGTCGTAGACCCGCTTCCAGCCGCGGCGCTCGGCGCAGACCACTTCCCCGGTGTCCAGCAGCCACTCCACCGCGATCTTGGTCTCGGACCACTCGAACCACTCGCCGCCGTTCTTGGCGCCGCCCAGCTCCGTCGAGGTCAGCGGGCCGTCCGCGCGCAGGCGGTCCAGGACCGCCCGCGTCGAGCGCTCCTTGTCCTGCAGGACGTGCCAGCGGTGGCCGCGGGCCCGGCGCGCACGGCGCCGGAACGCGAAGTGCGGCCACTCCTCGATCGGCAGGATGCAGGCCGCGTGCGACCAGTACTCGAAGGCGTGCCCGTCCGACCAGTACGCCGACTCGACCGCCGGCCGGCCGACCGCGCCCAGTCGCGCGTACGGGATGAGCTCGTGCGAGCGGGCCAGGACGGAGATCGTGTCCAGCTGGACGGCGCCCAGGTGGCGCAGTACGCCCCGCACCCCGCCCCGGCGGTCGGGCGCCCCGAGGAACCCCTGCGCGCGCAGGGCGATCCGGCGCGCGTCGTCGGCGGACAGGGACACGGAGGCAGTGGGCGTCATGGGCCGCAGCCTAGGCCGAGCCACCGACAGCGGGGAGGTACGGCAGTGAGGGGGTCAGGCCGAGGTCGGCGGGGAGCAGGGCGCCGATCCAGGAGTCCCGGGCGGTGCCGCGCCGCAGCACCGCGCCCCGCAGCACGCCCTCGAAACGGAAGCCGGTCTTCTCCGCGACGGCCCGGGAGCCCGCGTTGCCGACCTCCGCGCGCCATTCCAGCCGTACGGCGCCCACCGCGGTGAAGGCCCAGCGGGACACGGCGGCGACGGCCTCGGCCATGTAGCCGCGGCCCCGGTGCTCCTTCGCCGCCCAGTAGCCGATCTCGTACGAGCCCTGACCGCGGCCGTGTACGCCGACGGCCGCGACCAGCGGTCCGTCCGCCCCGAGGCGGACCGCGAAGCTGTAAGCCGTGTCCTCGCGCCAGCCGGCGGGAACGGTCTCGGCGACGAAGCTGCGCGCGTGCTCGCGCTCGTAGGGGGAGGGGACCATCGTCCAGCGCTGGATGTCGGGGTCCTGCACCGCGGTGTACACCTCTTCCTCGTCGCCCGGGAGGAAGGGGCGCAGGTGCAGCCGGGCCGTGTTCAGTGTCGTGGGCTCCATGTACGGATTCTGCGCGGCCGCGGCGGGCCGGGCGAGCAGTTTTCACGCAAGACGTGCCGGGGACCCCGGCACCTTCCAGGTACCTCGTACGTTCTCATTCCGGGCGCCCGTGCCCTGCGGGATACGGCGGACCTCCCGGCGCGGCCGCGTCCTCGCTTACGATGGCCGTTGCGGTGGGGCCCACCCTCCGTGCCCGTGTACGAACCAGTGCCAGGCCCGACCGGCAAGGAGACAAACCTCGGTGTCCGTCTTCAACAAGCTCATGCGTGCAGGCGAAGGCAAGATCCTGCGCAAACTGCACCGCATCGCGGACCAGGTCAACTCCATCGAAGAGGACTTCGTCAACCTCTCCGACGCCGAGTTGCGTGCGCTCACCGACGAGTACAAGCAGCGCTACCAGGACGGCGAGAGCCTGGACGACCTGCTGCCCGAGGCGTTCGCGACCGTCCGCGAGGCCGCCAAGCGCGTCCTCGGCCAGCGGCACTACGACGTCCAGATCATGGGCGGCGCCGCGCTGCACCTCGGCTACGTCGCCGAGATGAAGACCGGTGAGGGCAAGACCCTCGTCGGCACGCTCCCCGCGTACCTGAACGCACTGTCCGGCAAGGGCGTCCACCTGATCACGGTGAACGACTACCTGGCCGAGCGCGACTCCGAGATGATGGGCCGGGTGCACAAGTTCCTCGGTCTCGAGGTCGGCTGCATCCTGGCGAACATGTCCCCGGCGCAGCGCCGGGAGCAGTACAACAGCGACATCACGTACGGCACGAACAACGAGTTCGGCTTCGACTACCTGCGCGACAACATGGCGTGGTCGGCGGACGAGCTCGTCCAGCGCGGCCACAACTTCGCCGTGGTCGACGAGGTCGACTCGATCCTCGTCGACGAGGCCCGTACCCCGCTGATCATCTCCGGCCCGGCCGACCAGGCCACGAAGTGGTACGCCGACTTCGCGAAGCTGGTCACCCGCCTGAAGAAGGGCGAGCCCGGCGAGCCCCTCAAGGGCATCGAGGAGACCGGCGACTACGAGGTCGACGAGAAGAAGCGCACCGTCGCCATCCACGAGGCCGGTGTCGCCAAGGTCGAGGACTGGCTCGGCATCGAGAACCTCTACGAGTCGGTGAACACCCCGCTCGTCGGCTACCTGAACAACGCCATCAAGGCGAAGGAACTGTTCAAGAAGGACAAGGACTACGTCGTCATCGACGGCGAAGTCATGATCGTCGACGAGCACACCGGCCGTATCCTCGCCGGCCGCCGCTACAACGAGGGCATGCACCAGGCGATCGAGGCGAAGGAAGGGGTGGACATCAAGGACGAGAACCAGACCCTCGCCACGATCACCCTCCAGAACTTCTTCCGCCTGTACTCGAAGCTGTCGGGCATGACCGGTACGGCCATGACCGAGGCCGCCGAGTTCCACCAGATCTACAAGCTCGGCGTCGTCCCGATCCCGACCAACCGCGACATGGTCCGCAAGGACCAGCCGGACCTGATCTACCGGACCGAGGTCGCGAAGTTCGCCGCCGTCGTCGACGACATCGCGGAGAAGCACGAGAAGGGCCAGCCGATCCTCGTCGGCACCACCTCGGTCGAGAAGTCCGAGTACCTCTCGCAGCAGCTCTCCAAGCGGGGAGTCCCGCACGAGGTGCTCAACGCGAAGCAGCACGAGCGCGAGGCCTCGATCGTCGCCCAGGCCGGTCGCCGCGGCGCCGTCACGGTCGCCACGAACATGGCCGGCCGCGGTACGGACATCAAGCTCGGCGGCAACCCGGACGACCTCGCCGAGGCCGAGCTGCGCCAGCAGGGCCTGGACCCGGAAGAGCACATCGAGGAGTGGGCGCACGCGCTGCCCGCCGCGCTCAAGCGCGCCGAGGCGGCCGTGAAGGCCGAGTTCGAAGAGGTCAAGGCGCTCGGCGGGCTGTACGTGCTGGGCACCGAGCGGCACGAGTCGCGCCGCATCGACAACCAGCTGCGCGGCCGCTCCGGCCGTCAGGGCGACCCGGGCGAGTCCCGGTTCTACCTGTCGCTGGGCGACGACCTGATGCGCCTGTTCAAGGCCCAGATGGTCGAGCGCGTCATGTCGATGGCGAACGTGCCGGACGACGTGCCGATCGAGAACAAGATGGTGACGCGCGCGATCGCGTCGGCCCAGTCGCAGGTCGAGACCCAGAACTTCGAGACGCGCAAGAACGTCCTGAAGTACGACGAGGTCCTCAACAGCCAGCGCGAGGTCATCTACGGCGAGCGCCGCCGCGTCCTGGAGGGCGAGGACCTGCACGAGCAGGTGCGGTTCTTCATGGACGACACGATCGACGCGTACATCGCGGCCGAGACGGTCGAGGGCTTCGCCGAGGAGTGGGACCTGGACCGGCTGTGGGGCGCCTTCAAGCAGCTCTACCCGATCAAGGTCACGGTCGCCGAGCTGGAGGACGCGGCGGGCGACCGTGCGGGGATCACCGCCGAGTTCATCGCGGAGTCCGTCAAGGACGACATCCACGAGCAGTACGAGGCGCGCGAGAAGGCGCTGGGCTCCGACATCATGCGCGAGCTGGAGCGGCGCGTGGTCCTGTCGGTCCTGGACCGCAAGTGGCGCGAGCACCTCTACGAGATGGACTACCTCCAGGAGGGCATCGGCCTGCGGGCGATGGCCCAGAAGGACCCGCTGGTCGAGTACCAGCGCGAGGGCTTCGACATGTTCAACGCCATGATGGAGGGCATCAAGGAGGAGTCCGTCGGCTACCTGTTCAACCTGGAGGTCCAGGTCGAGCAGCAGGTCGAGGAGGTTCCGGTGCAGGACGCCCCCTCGCTGACGAAGGAGCCGGCGGCCGCGCGTCCGGAGATCCGGGCCAAGGGCCTGGACGCCCCGCAGCGTCCGGACCGGCTGCACTTCTCCGCGCCGTCGGTGGACGGTGAGGGCGGTGTCGTCGAGGGCGACTTCGACGCCGACGAGGCCGGCGACGGGATGACGCGCGCCGAGCGCCGCAAGGCCCAGAAGGCCGCGGGCGGCCGCCGCCGCAAGAAGTGACCCCTGCCCGTACGGGCACCCCCGCCGGGGGGGGGCGGCCCCCGCGCGCCCGCCCGCG
>NZ_JBHYVA010000148.1:0-14718 GCF_042750055.1 Streptomyces sp. NPDC059456 | reverse complement strand
GGGGGCCCGGCGGCAGCGTGAAGGGGGCGGGCGGCAGCCCCGCCTCGGCCCGGGACCACGGGGCGCCTCGCGACTGCATCACCAGCGGCGCCGGCCCCGACGAGAACTCCACCATCCACTCCGCGGTCTCGGACCGCACCAGCTCCGTGACGTCCTCCGAGAAGCGGCGCAGGACGGTCAGGCACCGCTCCGCCGCCTCGCTCGCGGTTCCCTCCGTCGGGCCCAGGACCTCCCGTACGTTCTCGGAAGCCCAGTCGAACTGCAACGTCTGGAGCCGGCGCTGGACCGCCTGCGCCGTCGCCACGTCCCGCATCCAGCCCGACGTCAGCCCGAAGAACCGGTCGCAGGCCAGGCAGGCGGCGCCCAGCAGCAGCGACAGGTATCCGTACGGCAGCAGGCCGGAGGCGGAGCCGGTCAGCTCCAGCAGCGGCATCGAGGCTCCGGCGATCGCCCCCGCCGCCGCGCCGATCCGCAGGACCCGTGCACCGCGGCGCTTCCACGCGCGGTCGGACAGATACCACTCGGCGGTGCGCAGCGCATCGGCTTCCACCCGCCGGTAGAGCTCGTCCAGCCGCTCGGCCGGCTCGCCCCAGTCCCCGAGAGGGAACGGTCCGCCGGTCAGGTCGCCCGCCGCCATCGGTCCGCTGCCCTCCTCCCGGGGATCCCGGGGATCCCGGGGTGGCCCCTCGGGCTGCATCTCCGGCTGGCTCACCCGGCACTCCCTCTGCCTGCGCTGACGTGTGGTGGTGCGCGTGTGCGCAATGATGCGCATGCTCTTCCTACCTTCGAATGGCGGCCGATGGGCGACGAATCCCCGGTTTTCCGCCCGCAAGGAGGGCTCCATCAGGTACGCGCACGCCCCGTCTCTCACTCGAAAGAGTTGGTCCTCACGGCGTAGGGCGCGCCGCGCGGGGAGCACGTAGGCTCGGATTGACCAAGCTGCCCCAGGCTTGGACGACGTTACGGAGTGAGTGACCTGTGATTCCCGGTGGTGGCCAGCCCAACATGCAGCAGCTGCTCCAGCAGGCCCAGAAGATGCAGCAGGACCTTGCCGCGGCCCAGGAGGAACTGGCCCGTGCCGAGGTGCAGGGCCAGTCCGGCGGCGGTCTGGTCCGGGCGACCGTCACCGGTTCCGGTGAACTGCGTGCACTGGTGATCGACCCGAAGGCCGTGGACCCGGAGGACACCGAGACCCTCGCCGACCTGGTCGTCGCGGCGGTCCAGGCGGCGAACGAGAACGCACAGGCGCTCCAGCAGCAGAAGCTCGGCCCGCTGGCCCAGGGCCTGGGCGGCGGCAGCGGCATCCCCGGCCTCCCGTTCTAGTCCCCTCCCCACCCACCCACCCCTCCCGAAAGAAGGCAGTCCGTGTACGAAGGCGTGGTCCAGGACCTGATCGACGAACTGGGCAGGCTGCCCGGCGTCGGGCCCAAGAGCGCGCAGCGGATCGCCTTCCACATCCTGCAGGCCGAGCCCACCGACGTCCGGCGCCTCGCGCACGCGCTGCTGGAGGTCAAGGACAAGGTCCGGTTCTGCGCCGTGTGCGGGAACGTGGCGCAGGAGGAGCGGTGCAACATCTGCCGCGATCCGCGCCGCGACACCACGGTCATCTGCGTGGTCGAGGAACCGAAGGACGTCGTCGCGATCGAGCGGACCCGCGAGTTCCGGGGCAAGTACCACGTCCTGGGCGGTGCGATCAGCCCGATCGAGGGCGTCGGCCCGGACGACCTGCGCATCCGCGAGCTGCTGGCGCGCCTCGCGGACGGCGAGGTGACCGAGCTGATCCTCGCCACCGACCCGAACCTGGAGGGCGAGGCGACCGCCACGTACCTCGCCCGCATGATCAAGCCCATGGGCCTGAAGGTGACCCGCCTGGCCAGCGGGCTCCCCGTCGGGGGAGATCTGGAGTACGCGGACGAGGTCACGCTCGGGCGGGCCTTTGAAGGAAGGCGACTTCTCGATGTCTGACGCAACGCTGCACGCCCTGGCCCAGGATCCGGACGACTTCGCCGTCCAGATCGCGGACCAGATCGAGTCCTTCATCGTCGCGGTCGCCGAGGTGGCCAAGGGCGAGGACCCGGACAGCGCGGTGCCCTTCCTCCTCCTGGAGGTGTCCCAGCTGCTGCTGGCGGGCGGCCGGCTGGGCGCGTACCAGGACGTCCTGCCCGACGAGCGCTACGAGCCCGACCTCGGCCCGGAGCCGGACGTGGACGAGCTGCGCGAGCGGTTCGCGTACATGCTCGACCCGGTCGACGTGTACTCCGAGGTCTTCGACCCGTACGAGCCGCGCAAGGCGCCGGTGGCGCACCGGATCTCCGACGACCTGGCCGACGTGGTGGCGGACCTGCGGCATGGGCTGGCGCACTACCGGGCGGGCCGGACGGCCGAGGCGCTGTGGTGGTGGCAGTTCTCGTACTTCTCCAACTGGGGCCAGACCGCCTCGGCGACGCTGCGCGCCCTCCAGTCGCTGGTCGCGCACGTCCGGCTGGACCAGCCGCTGGAGGCGCTGGACGGCCTGGACACCGACGAGGACCTGGCCGAGGACGACCTCGCCGAGCAGGCGGGCCGGGTCATGGCCGAGGAGCTCGGCACCATCGGCCGCGCCCCGGTCCGCCGGCCGGTCGGTGAGCTGTAGCCGGTCGGCGGGCCGCGGTCCGGCCGGGTTCCCGGCACCCGGCCCGCTCCCGGCAGCCCGGCCGTCCCGTCACGTCCCGTCATGATCACGGGTTGAACCCGATGTCTCATGATGTGGTACGCGGCGGCCGTATTGCGGTCGCTCGTTAGACTGGCCCGCGACCGCAGTACTGGATTGAGCGAGGAGCGCACGTGGGCCTTGTCGTGCAGAAGTACGGAGGCTCCTCCGTAGCCGATGCCGAGGGCATCAAGCGCGTCGCCAAGCGGATCGTGGACGCCAAGAAGAACGGCCACCAGGTGGTCGTCGTGGTTTCCGCGATGGGCGACACGACGGACGAGTTGATCGATCTCGCCGAGCAGGTATCCCCGATGCCCGCCGGACGTGAGTTCGACATGCTGCTGACCGCCGGAGAGCGGATCTCCATGGCGCTGCTGGCCATGGCGATCAAAAACCTGGGTCACGAGGCCCAGTCGTTCACGGGCAGCCAGGCGGGTGTGATCACCGACTCGGTCCACAACAAAGCGCGCATCATCGATGTCACGCCGGGCCGCATCCGTACGGCGCTGGACGAGGGCAACATCGCCATCGTCGCCGGCTTCCAGGGCGTGTCGGCGGACAGCAAGGACATCACCACCCTCGGCCGGGGCGGCTCGGACACGACCGCCGTCGCGCTCGCCGCGGCGCTGGACGCCGAGGTCTGCGAGATCTACACCGACGTCGACGGTGTGTTCACCGCGGACCCGCGTGTGGTGAAGAAGGCCCGGAAGATCGACTGGATCTCCTCCGAGGACATGCTGGAGCTGGCCGCGTCCGGTTCCAAGGTGCTGCTGCACCGGTGCGTCGAGTACGCACGCCGCTACAACATCCCGATCCACGTCCGCTCGTCCTTCTCGGGACTGCCGGGCACCTGGGTCAGCAACGAGAATCCGCAAGGGGACGCGCAGGTGGAGCACGCCATCATCTCCGGAGTCGCTCACGACGTCTCCGAAGCCAAGATCACGGTCGTCGGCGTCCCGGACAAGCCGGGCGAGGCCGCGGCGATCTTCCGCGCCATCGCGGACGCCGAGATCAACATCGACATGATCGTGCAGAACGTGTCCGCCGCGTCCACGGGCCTGACGGACATCTCCTTCACCCTCCCCAAGGCCGAGGGCCACAAGGCCATCGACGCCCTGGAGAAGGCGAAGGGCGCCATCGGCTTCGACTCCCTGCGCTACGACGACCAGATCGGCAAGATCTCCCTGGTCGGCGCGGGCATGAAGACCAACCCGGGCGTCACCGCCTCGTTCTTCCAGGCGCTGTCCGACGCGGGCGTCAACATCGAGCTGATCTCGACCTCCGAGATCCGGATCTCGGTCGTCACCCGGGGGGACGACGTGAACGACGCCGTCCGCGCCGTGCACACGGCCTTCGGTCTCGACTCCGACAGTGACGAGGCCGTCGTCTACGGAGGCACCGGACGATGACGACCCGGTCGGCCCCGGCACCGGCACTCGCCGTGGTCGGGGCGACCGGAGCGGTCGGCTCCGTCGTGCTCCAGGTCCTGTCCCAGCGGGCGGACGTCTGGGGCGACATCCGGCTGATCGCCTCCGGGCGGTCGGCCGGCCGCATGCTGACCGTGCGCGGTGAGGAGAGCGAGGTGCTCGCCCTCACCGAGGACGCCTTCGACGGCATCGGCCCGGGCGACGTGGTGCTGTTCCTGACCCCGGCCGAGGTCTCGGCCCGCTGGGCGCCGGTCGTCGTCACGCGCGGGGCCGTCGCCGTCGACCAGTCCGCGGCCTTCCGGGAGGACGCCGAGGTGCCGCTCGTGGTGCCCTGCGTCAACGCGCAGGCCGTACGGATGCGGCCGCGCGGGATCGTCGCGAGCCCGGACTGCGTCACCGCCGCGATGATCGCCGCCCTGGGCGCGCTGCACGCCGAGTACGCGCTGGCCGACCTGACCGTGTCCTCGTACCAGGCCGCGAGCGCGGCCGGACGGGCCGGTTCCGAGACGTTGCGCCGCCAGCTGTCGCTGGTCGCCGGTACCTCCCTGGGCGAGCACACCGGGGACGTGCGCCGTGCCGTGGGCGAGGACGCCGGTCCCTTCGCGGCCCCGCTGGCCCTGAACGTGGTGCCGTGGTCCGGCGAGCTGCGCGAGGGCGGCTGGTCCTCGCACGAGCTGGCCGTACGGGCGCAGACGCGCCGGGTCCTGCACCTGGACGCGCTGCCGGTCGCGGTGACCTGTGTACAGGTGCCCGTGCTGACCGGGCATTCGCTGAGCGTACGGGCGCGGTTCGAGGCCGAGGTGAACGCCTCGCACGCCCGGGAGATCCTGGAGGCCGCGCCCGGCGTGGTCGTGGTGGACGACCCGGCGGCCGGGGAGTTCCCGACTCCGGTGGACGCGGCCGGGACGGATCCGGCATGGGTGGGACGGCTGCGGGCCTCGCTCGACGATCCGCGCTCCCTGGAGTTCTTCGTGTGCGCGGACAATCTCCGCAACGGGTCCGCCCTGAATGCCACTCAGATCGCGGAACTGATCGCTGGTGAATTCGCGTAATTCACTTTGTAGGATCAGTGCTGATCCCTTGATCAAGGTGATGGCCTGACTGCCGCCTGGACGGGCGGGGCAATCAGGAAGAGCGGGTACGCATGAGGGCAATCGAGACTTTGCTGGTGAGGCGGCCTCACGCGTACAACCCTGGTGGGGGGACGCGTGTCCAACTGGCGTGGCAGAGGCACTTCTCGACTTCGCCGTCGTACCGGCGCGCAGCGCAACCAGTGCGCCGCGCCGGCCTTCGCGCGTGCCCGTGCCCGCGTCCGGCGGTTTCCCGGTGATCGTTCCCGTCCCGCCGGCCGTACCGCTCGCCGCGCCCCCTGCCGTACCTGCCCGGGGCGGCCGCGTGCCCGCGCCCCGCGATAGCGCGGAGGCCGCGGGGACCGGCGAGGAGGTCTCCGCCGCTGCCGAGTCCGCCGCCGAGTCCGCCGCCGTCGTCGCGGGCACCACGGTCGACCACCTCACCGAGACCTACCAGGCCCACTACCGTTCGCTGCTCGGCCTGGCCGCGCTGCTCCTCGACGACACCGCCTCCTGCGAGGACGTCGTCCAAGAGGCGTTCATCCGGGTCCACTCGGCCCGCAACCGCGTGCGCGATCGGGACAAGACACTGGCGTATCTCCGCCAGACCGTCGTCAACCTCTCGCGCTCCGCGCTGCGCCGCCGCATCCTCGGCCTCAAACTGCTCTCGAAGCCGATGCCGGACATGGCCAGCGCCGAAGAGGGCGCGTACGACCAGCTGGAACGGGACGATCTCATCAAGGCGATGCGCGGACTCCAGCGGCGCCAGCGCGAGGTGCTGGTGCTGCGGTACTTCGCGGACATGACGGAGGCCCAGGTCGCCGAGACGCTCGGCGTCTCGCTCGGCTCGGTCAAGGCGTACGGATCGCGGGGCATTGCCGCGCTGCGGGTGGCGATGGAGGCTGCGCAGTCATGAGGGACGACCACACTCCGCCGGGCGGGGCGGGCGAGGAAGAGGCGCTGCGGAGCCTGTTGCGCGGAGCCGTCGAGGGCCTGGAGCCCTCCGCGGGCGCGCTGGAGCGGCTGCAGTACGCGGTCCCCGTGCGCCGGACGCGCAAGCGGCAGGCCGTCATCGGGGCGGTGGCCGCCGTGCTGCTGGCCGGGACGGCCGTCCCGGCGGCCCTGCACCTGCACATCACCGGCGGCGAGGGCTCGGCCACCGACCACTCCGCCATGGCGGGGCACGGCGAGCAGCCCGGCGCCACGGCGGGCGACGGTACCTCCGACCCGCACCAGAACGGGGCCGGCACCGCGCCGCAGCCCGGCAAGGCAGCGGGCAAGGGCGTGGAGACGGGCGGGCCCGGCACCCACCCCGACGCGCAGACCGGCGGCGCCCCGACCGGCGGCGCCACGGCCGGCCCGGACGGCGGCGGGACCTCGGCGGGCGCCTCGGCCGGCACCGGCCCGATGCCCCCGGTGGCGGCGTCCGGCGTGTCCGGGTGCAGCGCGGAGCAGCTCGGGGTGCAGGGCAGCGCCCGGGCCCCGGAGTCCGACGGCAAGGTGTACGGCAGTTTCAAGGTCACCAACGTGTCGGGGCGCGGCTGTACCGTCGTCGGCCCGGACACCGTGACCGCGGCCTCGGTGTCGGCGGCCGCGCCCGGCCAGTCCGCCGGGGTCACCGTGGTCGGCCACACGGCGGGGGACCCGGCGGCCGGTCTGCCCGACCCGTCGACGGAGACGCCGCTGCTGCTGCTCCAGCCGTACACGGCGTACGAGGTCCGCTTCGCGTGGGTGCCCTCGGCGCAGTCCTGCCCGGCGGCCACGCCCGACGCGGGACCCAAGCCCCCCGCCGGCGGATCCCCGGACACCGGGCAGCGCACGGCGGGGGAGGCGGCCACCGCGAAGGGGCCGGAGCCGGACACCGCAGGCAAGGCCCCGGAGACGACCGGGGTGGCGGTGACGCACACGCCGAACACGGCGCTGCCGGGTGCGCCCACCACGCAGACGACGATCCCGTCGGCCTGCGGCGGGACGCTCTACCGGACGGGCGTCATTCCGCTGGACGCGCCGAAGCCGTAGCGCCCTCCGTGGCGCCGGCCGTGGCGGCGGCCGGAGCCGTGGCCGTGCCGGCAGTCGCCGTCGCGGCGGAAGCGGCCTCCTGCGGCAGCAGTCCGGCCTCGGCGTCGCGCAGGGTCTCCACCTCGCGGCGGTAGAGCCGGAACCACATGAACAGCACGAACGCGGCGAAGACGAACCACTCGCCGGTGTAGCCGAGGTTCTGGAAGGCCTTCAGGTCGAGCCCGGTGTTGCTCGGCGCCTGCGCGGGCACCGGGGTCAGCCCGTCCGCCGGGGTCTGCACCGTCAGCCACGCGTCGTACAGCTCGTACGGCACGAGGTTGACCAGCGAGGCCGCCCCGATCACCCCGAGCTGCCCGGCCGGCAGGCCGCCCTCGGCGTGGACGCCCTTGGTGGTGGAGTTCTCGGAGGCCTGGAGCGCACCCGTCACCTCGACCCGCCCGGTCGGCGCGGCCGGCGCCTTCGCGGCGTCCGCGGTGCCCGGCAGCCAGCCCCGGACCACCGGGACGGCCTTGCCGGAGTCGGTCCGCAGCAGGGTCAGGACGTAGAAGCCGCTCTTGCCGTCGAGCAGCCGGTCGGGGACGAGCAGTTGCTCGGCGAACTCGCCGGAGGCGGAGGCGAGGCGTCCGGAGGTCTTCTTGTCCACCGGAAGCAGCGACTCCAGCGGCGCGGCGGTCTCGGCGGCGGGCCGCTCGGCGGTCGCCTCCCGGTGCGTGTCGACGCGGTCCTCGAACCGGCCGAGCTGCCACGTCCCCATGAACAGGCAGACGGGCACGGCGAGGGCGACGAAGACGTTGATCCCCCACCAGCGCGGGGTCAGGAGAAACCGGTGCACCCCACCACCGTACGGGGGGTGCACCGGATCTTCGGGGCCGGGGCTACCGCGGCAGGTGCTTCAGCGCGAAGTCCAGCTCCATCCGGACCTGCTTGATCCGCTCCTCCACGACGAGCGAGCCGTGCCCGGCGTCGTACCGGTACACCTCGTGCACCGCGCCGCGCGCCGCCAGCCGGCCGACGTAGTTGTCGATCTGCCGGATCGGGCAGCGCGGGTCGTTGACGCCCGCCGCGATGTGGACGGGAGCCGTCACCGCGTCGACGTAGGTGAGCGGCGAGGACGCCTCGAAACGGTCCGGGACCTCCTCCGGCGTCCCGCCGAACAGGGTGCGGTCCAGGGCCTTCAGCGCCTCCATCTCGTCGTGGTACGCCGTCACGTAGTCGGCGACCGGCACGGCGGCCAGGCCCACGGCCCAGGCCCCGGGCTGCGTGCCCAGCCCCAGCAGGGTCAGGTAGCCGCCCCAGGAGCCGCCGGAGAGCACCAGCCGCGCCGGGTCGGACAGGCCCGAGGCCACCGCCCACTCCCGGACGGCCGCGATGTCCTCCAGCTCGATCAGGCCGACGCGGTGCTTGAGGGCGTCGGTCCACTCCCGGCCGTAGCCCGTCGAGCCCCGGTAGTTGACCCGGACGACCGCGAAGCCGTGGTCCAGCCAGGCCGCCGGCGCCGCCGCGAAGGCGTCGCTGTCGTGCCAGGTCGGCCCGCCGTGCACCTCGAACACCGTCGGGAACGGCCCCTCGCCGTGGCCCTGCGGCCGCTGCGCCAGCGCGTGGATCCGCCCGCCGGGCCCGTCCACCCACACGTCTTCCACCGGCACCGAGCCCGGCGGCCGGAACCCGGGGGGATCCAGGACGACCCCGCCCGCGGTGGACCGTACGGACGAGGGCTCGGCCGCGGAGGACCACTGGTACTCCACCGTGCCGTCGGGCCGGGCCGTCGCGCCCGAGACGGTGCCGGGCGGGGTGTCCACCCTGACGAGGTCCCGCGCGGCCAGGTCGTAGCGCCAGAGCTCGCTGCGCGCCTCGAAGCCGTGCGCGATCAGCAGGGCGGAACCGTCCGGGTACCACTCGGCGCTGACGTCGCCCGGCAGCTCGACCGCCAGGTCCTGCTCGGCTCCGGTGGCCACGTCCCACAGCATCGGCTCCCAGCGGCCGCGTCGCTGGTGGCCGACCAGCAGCCGGGTGTCACCGGCGACGGGGGCGAAGCCGAGGACCTCCAGGCCCAGCTCGACCGTGCCGCCCCGGGAGTCGTCGAGCTCGGCGACCGTGGCGCCGTCGAGGGTGACCACGCGCAGCGCCGAGTGCATGGCGTCGCCGTGCTCGGTGTGCTCGATCGCGATCAGGGTCCCGTCGCGGGAGAGGTCGCCCACGCCGGCGGACTCCCGGTGCCGGTAGATCACCTCGGGTCCGGCGGCCCCCGGCCGCAGCACGTGGATGGTCGAGCCGTCCTCGTCGGTGGACCGGCCGACCACCGCCGTCCCGTCGCGGCCGATGGCGAGTCCGGCGGGGTACGAGGGTTCCAGCCCGGGGGTGGCCGGCTCGTCGGGACCGCCCGCGAAGGGCTGGCGCACCCAGGTGCCGAACTCGTCGCCGTCGGTGTCGGAGAACCACCAGATCCACTCGCCGTCGGGGGAGAGCGTTCCGTCGGTGGTCCCGTTGGGCCGGTCCGTGGCCTGCCGCTGCGTGCCGGTGGCCCGGTCCCAGGCGTAGAGCTCGTACGTCCCCGTCGCGTTCGAGACGAAGAGCGAGCGGTCCGGGGCGTCCTCCGCCCAGTCGGGCAGCCCGATGCGCGGCGCCCGGAAGCGCTTCTCCCAGTCGGGCATGGCCGTGTTGTCAGTCATACCCCCCATGTAACCCGATTGGCGCTGCCGGATGGTCGCGGCGGCCGGGAGGGGGCAGCGTGGGCGGGGTCCCACCCAGCCGTTTTCCAGTGAGGAGTGATCATGGCGAACAAGCGCAAGGAACAGACTCACGAGGACCGTCGGACGTCGGATTCCCGGATGCCGGGCAAGCCGGCGCAGCTGGTCGAGGACGTGCGGGAGGCGCAGACGATGGCCATGAAGGAGGACCGGATGCGGGAGCAGCGCCGCAAGGGCGGGCACGGCTGACCGCTGCGGATGCCGCCTCCTCCGAACGGGGGGACAGTGGAGGGCGTAGGCCCTCCGGCGTGTCCCGAGGAGGAGTGACCATGGCCAAGAAGGCTCGTGCCGGTACGGCACAGGCCGCGGAGCGCGAGCGGGAGCGGGCGAAGAACACGGCGGCCGAGGCACGTGCCAAGGCGGCGGTCAGAGACGTGCAGTCCGTCTCCGCGAAGACGCGGGGCATGCAGCAGAAGGCCCAGGCCAAGCGCGGCTGAGACCGCGACGGGCCGGGCCGTGGCGGCTGCCGCTGCCCGTGGATTGCCGGTTTCACGGGTGGTGGCCTGTGGTTTCCCCCGGGGAACCACGGGCCACGGTCGTAGGCTGGCCGCATGCGGATGATCGTCCGGGGTGCCCGGCTGCTCCACACCGACGGCCTGTCCGACGTCGAGGTCGCCGAGGACGGCCGCATCGCGCGCGTGATCCCGTACGACGACCAGAAGGAGCCCCCGGCCACCGGCGTCCTGATCGAGGCGCACGGCGGGCTGCTGACGCCCCCCTTCGTGGAGCCGCACATCCACCTGGACACCGCCCTGACCGCCGGGGAGCCCCGCCCGAACGCCTCGGGGACCCTGTGGGAGGGCATCGCCTGCTGGAGCGAGCGCAAGCGCACCCTGACTCGCGAGGACGTCGTCGCGCGGGCCACGCAGGTGCTGCGCTGGCAGGCCGCCCAGGGCGTGCTGCACGTACGGACCCACTGTGACGTCACCGACCCGTCGCTCACCGCGCTGGACGCGCTGCTGGAGGTCCGCGACCGGGTGCGGGACGTCCTGACCCTGCAGATCGTCGCCTTCCCGCAGGAGGGCATCGTCTCCTTCCCGGACGGAGAGGCGCTGCTGCGCGAGGCGGCCCGGCGCGGCGCCGACGTCGTCGGGGCGATCCCCCACTTCGAGGACACCCGCGAGGACGGCGTCGCGTCGCTGGGCATCGCCTTCGCGGTGGCCGAGGAGCACGGCCTGCGCGTGGACGCCCACTGCGACGAGATCGACGACGAGCAGTCCCGGTTCGTGGAGGTGCTCGCGGCGCTCGCGCTGCGCACGGGCCTGCGGGAGCGGGCCACGGCCTCGCACACGACGGCGATGGGCTCCTACGGCGGTGCGTACAGCTACAAACTCCGGCGGCTGCTGTCCCGTTCCGGGATCAACCTGGTCTCCAACCCCTTCGCGAACCTGGGCCTCCAGGGCCGCTTCGACGACTACCCCAAGCGGCGCGGCCTCACGCAGGTCAAGGAGATGCTGGCGGCGGGCGTCAACGGGGGGGGCGGGGCCCACCCCGGGGAGTGGCCCGGGGCACCCCCCCGCCCCCCGGACCCCCCCCCCACCCCCCCCCCGGGGGGGGGGGGGGCGCGCCGGCCCCGGGGGGGGGGGGGGGGGCGCGCCCCCCGCCCCCCCCCCCCCCCACGACGTGATGGACCCGTGGAACCCGCTCGGCACCGGGAACCCGCTCCAGACCGCCCTCGTCGGGCTGTACGCGGCCCAGCTCACGGGAGCGGACGAAATCCCGGTGGCCTACGAGATGGTGACGGAGCGTGCGGCGCGCGTCCTCGGCCTGACGGCCGCCGAGTACGGCATCGCGCAGGGCGCCCCCGCCTCGTTCGTGCTGCTGCCGGCCGAGACCCCCGCGGAGGCCCTGCGCCGCCAGGTCCGGCCGCGGTACGTGGTCGCCCGGGGCACCGTACTCGCCGAGACGCCGCCGGCGCCGGCGCGGCTGAACTGGCCCGGGGAGCCGCCCGCGGACGTGGACTTCCGCCCGGCGGGCCGGTCGTAGGACGGCGCCCGCCCCGGCGGTAGCCTGCGCGCATGTCGTGGGACGAGGACGGAACACCGCACCCGCTCGCACTGCGCCGGACCGGCCGCAGCGAGCAGGAGGCGGACCGGCTGCCCGAGGTCCGGGAACTGGAGGTGCTCGGCTGGGAGCCCGCGCCCGAGGACACGCTGTGGGTGTTCCTCCCCTACGTGTGGCCCCCGGCGGCCCGGACCTGGATCCCGGACCGGTCCACCCACTGGGCGGTCCGGACCCGGCTGGACGGCCACGGGCACATCACCGGCGTCGAGGCCGCCCCGCTCGCCGACCCCGACCTGCACGACCTCGACTGGGAGGCCGACGAGGTCCTCACGGCCCTCGGCCTCCCGCACCGGCCCCCGGACCGCCTGTGGCTGCTGCGCCCCCTCGGCTCCCACCCCACGGTGGGGGCGGTCCTCGAACACCTCCGCACGGTGGCGCGGGAACGCGGCGTCGAGGCCCGGCCCACGGCCGCCTTCCTCGCCCTGACCCGTGCCGAGCTCGCCTCGATGACCACCGGGCCCGACGGCTGACGGCCTCCCGGCAGCGGCGATCATATGAACGCCCGACCGGAAGATCCGAGCAAGGAGCCAGAAACCCATGTGGAAGTGTGAGCCCGTAGTCGGCGCGAGCCTCGACGTCGCCGAAGTCACCGCCCTCTACCGGGCGTCCACCCTCGGCGAGCGCCGTCCCGTCGACGACGTCGAGCGGTTCACCAGGATGCTCGCCGGCGCCAACCTCGTGATCACCGCCCGCCTCGACGGCCGGCTGATCGGCATCGCCCGCTCGGTCACCGACGGCGCGTACGCCACGTACCTGAGCGACATCGCCGTGGACGCCGGGTTCCAGCGCCGGGGCGTGGGACGGGACCTGATCCGGGCCACCCGGGAAGCCGCCCCGCAGGCCAAACTCATCCTGCTCGCGGCCCCGGCGGCGGTGGAGTACTACCCGCACATCGGCTTCGACCGCCACGAGTCCGCCTGGACCCTGGACTCCCTCGCCTGACCCGGCGGCCGACGACCGGGTGATCACCGGGGCCGAAGCCCGCACGCCACCGCGCACCGGTGGTCACCCGATCAGTCACCCAGACGCAGAAAGAGCCGGTGCAGATTGCTCTGCACCGGCTCTCACCTGGTACTTCTCTGTCGGGGTGGCGGGATTTGAACCCACGACCTCTTCGTCCCGAACGAAGCGCGCTGCCAAGCTGCGCTACACCCCGATCGCCGCCTTGCAGCAGTTGCTGTCCTGGCGACATCGATTACTTTAGCGGACCCTCGGCCGGAGACGAAATCCGGTTTGCGCGAGGGGCCGGCGGGCCCCGGCGCGGTGGGGGTCAGGCCTTCGGGGTCAGGGTCAGGAGGGTGGCTTCCGGGGGGCAGGCGAAGCGGACCGGGGTGTAGCGGTTCGTGCCGCAGCCCGCCGAGACGTGGAGGTAGGCCCGGTGGCCGTCCGCCTCGTGCGTGGAGAGCCCCTTGACCCGCTTGGTGTCCAGGTCGCAGTTGGTGACGAGTGCCCCGTAGAAGGGGATGCACAGCTGCCCGCCGTGGGTGTGCCCGGCGAGGATCAGCGGGTACCGGTCGGCCGTGAAGGACTCCAGGACGCGCAGGTACGGGGCGTGCACGACGGCCATCGAGAAGTCCGCGTCGGCCTCCGGCCCGCCCGCGACCCGCTCGTAGCGGTCCCGCTTGATGTGCGGGTCGTCGAGGCCGGTGAAGGCCAGTTCCAGGCCGGGCAGTTTCAGGCGGCCGCGGGTGTTGGTGAGGTTGACCCAGCCCGCCGCGTCGAAGGCGTCCCGCATCTCCTCCCACGGGTTGTGGACGGCGCCGACGACCGGCTTGTTGCCGTTGAGGCCGTGCCGTCCCTGGACCTTCTCGATCAGGTAGCGCCCGGGGTTGCGCAGCCGCGGCCCGTAGTAGTCGTTCGACCCGAAGACGTACACGCCCGGGAAGGACATCAGGGGTCCCAGGGCGTCCAGCACCTCCGGAACGCCCTCGGTGTCGGAGAGGTTGTCGCCGGTGTTCACGACGAAGTCGGGGCGCAGACCGGCCAGGGACTGGAGCCAGGCGCGCTTCTTGTGCTGTCCGCCGACCATGTGGATGTCGGAGACCTGGAGCACGCGCAGCGGGCGCATCCCGGCGGGGAGGACCGGCACGGTGATCCGGCGCAGGCGGAACGACCGCGCCTCGAAACCGGCGGCATAGGCCACACCAGCGGCCCCCACGGCCGCGATCGATGCGGTGACCTTCAGGGGTACTCCGTAACGCGCACGCATGGCCCCATCGTCGCAGACGCGGAAAACCGGCGGGCGCCACCGCCCTTCGACCTGGCAGACTCGGGGCATGACCACGCTCAAGGCCAAGCTCCAGGAAGACCTCACCACCGCCATCAGGGCGCGCGACGAGCTGCACTCGTCCACGCTGCGCCTGACCCTCGCCGCCATCACCAAGGAGGAGGTCGCGGGCAAGGAAGCGCGCGTGCTCTCCGACGACGAGGTGCTGAAGGTGATCGCCAAGGAGGCGAAGAAGCGCCGCGAGGCCGCGGAGGCCTTCGCGCAGGGTGGTCGTCCCGAGCAGGCCGCGCGCGAGACGGCGGAGGGCGAGTTCCTCGACACCTACCTGCCCAGGCAGCTCAGTGACGACGAGCTCGGCGCGATCGTGGCCCAGGCGGTCGAGGAGGCCAAGGCCGCGGGTGCCGAGGGGCCGCGCGCCATGGGCGCCGTCATGAAGATCGTGGGCCCGAAGGTGGCCGGTCTGGCGGAGGGCGGC
>NZ_JBHYVA010000147.1:1843-14753 GCF_042750055.1 Streptomyces sp. NPDC059456 | reverse complement strand
GTTGCCGCGGGGGCGTCACAGAGGGGGGCGGCGCCGGCCCCCGCGGCGGCGTTCTCGCCGCGCTTGGTGAAGCAGGCGACGACCGCGGCGAGGACGGCGACGCAGCCGGCGACGGTGAAGGCGGTGCTCATGCCGGACACGAACGTGTCGTGCGCGACCTCGGTGATGGCCTCGGCGACCGGGGCCGGGGCCTGCGGCGGGACCGGGGCGATGCCGACCTGGACGCCCTTCTCGGCGAGGTCCAGCTGCTCCGGGGTGAGCGGGGGCAGCTTCGCCTGCTCCCAGTTGTCCCCGAACGAGTTGCCGACGGTGGTGGCCATGACCGCGCCGAGGACCGCGGTGCCGAGGCTGCCGCCGACCTGCATGGCGGCCTGCTGGAGCCCGCCCGCCACGCCGGAGAGCTCCAGCGGGGCGTTGCCGACGATGACCTCGGTGGCGCCGACCATGACGGGCGCGAGGCCGACACCGAGGAGGGCGAACCAGAGCGACATCTGCAGGGTGCCGGTGCCCGGGGTCAGCGCGGACATCCCGAAGCAGGCGACGGCGGTCGCGACCATGCCGGTGACCAGCGGGATCCGCGGGCCGACGGCGGTGATGGCGGCGCCGGCCAGCGGCGAGCCGATGATCATCATGCCGGTCAGCGGCAGCAGGTGCAGGCCGCTGTCGACGGGGCTCATGCCGTGCACGTTCTGCAGGTAGAAGGTGACGAAGAACAGGCCGCCCATGAAGGCGAAGGCCATCAGGACCATCAGCACGGTGCCCGCGGACAGCGGCACCGAGCGGAACATGCCGAGCGGGATCAGCGGTTCGGCGACCTTCGACTCCCAGACGGCGAAGAGCACGAAGCAGACGACGGAGGCGAGCAGGAACAAGACGGTCCGGGTGTCGCCCCAGCCCCATTCCGAGGCCTTGATCAGCGCCCAGATCAGCGAGAACATCGCGGCCGACAGCAGCAGGATGCCGACGGCGTCGAAGGACTTGGGGGCGTTCTCGGCCCGGTGGTCGACCAGGATGAACAGGCCGAAGGCCAGGGCGATGATGCCGACGGGCAGGTTGATGAAGAAGACGGACTGCCAGTTGACGTTCTCCACGAGCAGGCCGCCGACGATGGGCCCGGCGGCGGTCGAGGCGCCGATGACCATGCCCCAGATGCCGATGGCCATGTTGAGCTTCTCGGCGGGGAAGGTGGCGCGCAGCAGGCCCAGCGCGGCGGGCATCAGCAGGGCGCCGAACAGGCCCTGTGCCACGCGGAAGGCGATGACGTACTGCACGCCGGAGGACAGGCCGATGGCGGCGGAGGCCGCGGCGAAGCCAGCGATGCCTATGAGGAAGGTCTGGCGGTGCCCGAAGCGGTCGCCGAGCTTGCCCGCGGTGATCAGCGAGACGGCGAGGGCGAGCAGGTAGCCGTTGGTGATCCATTGGACGTCGGCGAGCGAGGCGTCGAGGTGCTGCTGGATCGCGGGGTTGGCGACGGCGACGATCGTGCCGTCCAGGGTGACCATCATGACGCCGATCGCCACGGCGAAGAGGGTCAGCCAGGGGTGTCCGCGCAGCCCGGAGCGGGCCGGCCCGGGGCCGGTCTCCTTGACGGGTACCCGGTCGCCCTGGTCGTCGATGGTGATCTGACTCGTCATGCGGACAGGCTAGTGACAGCGACTGACACTTCACAAACGGGTTAACGAGACAGTGGCTGTCAGGTCGGTCACAGGTACCCTGTCCGCTCACTCAGCGTCAGATTCGGCACGCGGAGCATGCGGAAAGGACACCCCTCTGTGATGACCGACGAGCGGCCGGCGCCCGCGCCCGGACTGCGCGAGCGCAAGAAGCGGCGCACCCGTGACGCGCTGATGCGCGCCGCCCTCCTCCTCTTCGTCGCCCAGGGGTACGAGCACACGACCGTCGACGAGATCACCGACGCCGTGGACGTTTCCCAGCGCACCTTCTTCCGGTACTTCGCCAACAAGGAGGAGGTCGCCTTCGCGGTCCAGGACCTGGTCGAGACGCACTTCCTCGCCGCGCTGGGCGCCCGGCCGCCGGCCGAGGGGCCGCTCCAGGCCCTGCGGGGCGCGGTGCTCGGCGCCTGGGACACCCTGGACGAGGCCCTGTCCGACGTGGTGCCGGTCGACCTCTACATGCGCACCTACCAGCTCATCGAGTCGACCCCGGCGCTGCTCGCGGTGCACCTGCGCCGCTCCACCGAGCTGGAGGAGCGCATCGCCCGGCTGATCGCCGGGCGCGAGGGACTGGACGTGGACGCGGACCCGCGGCCCCGCGTGGCGGTCGCCGCGTTCTCCGGGGTGATGAGGGTCACCGGCCGGCTGTGGGGGCAGGGACAGGACGCCAGCGTGGCCTCGATCCGGCGGATGACCGAGGCGTGCCTTGACCAGATCGGCCCCGCGCTGGCCACGGACTGGCGCTGAACGCCCGTACGGGGTCCCACGGTCGGCCGTGAACCCGGTCACCCCGGGCCCCGTGGCCGGATCCGGTCTCCTACGCTGGTCCCAGTGAACCTGCCCGGCCTCGCCCACTCCCCCGTCGGCGCCGACCCGCGCCCCGCCGCCCTGCGCACCCTGCTCGCGCTCGCGGTGGTCTTCATCATGCTGGCGACCACCGGCTGGACCGCGGTGCACCGCCCCGACGCGGGCACCTCGCTGCGGACCGCCGCCCTCGCCTCCTGGGCCGCGGCCCGGATCGACGGCCGGCCGCTGCCGCCCGCCGACGCCCCCGTACGGACGGTGGCCCGGTTCTTCGCCGGCCTGGACGGAGCCCAGCGGGCCCGGCTGGCCGAGGGGTACCCGCTGGTCGTCGGCAACCTCGACGGGGCGCCCGCCGCCCTGCGCTACCGGGCCAACCTGCGCGGCCTGGAGCAGGCCGAGCGGGTGGAGGACGCGCGCAGCCGGGACGTCAGCCTGACCCCGGCCGACCGCGCCACGGCCGGCCGGCGCTCGCACCGCTTCGCCTCGCTGGCCGAGCCGGGCCGCCAGATCCTCGCGTTCGACCCGACCGGCAACGGCCGCGTGGCCGAGGTGTTCGGCGACCTCGACCGGGCCGAGCGGATCTCGGTGGTCGTCCCCGGCGTCGACACCGACGCACTCACCTTCGAGCGCACCACCCGCCGGCTGACCGCCCCCGTCGGGATGGCGCAGTCGCTGTACGAGGCCCAGCGCGCGCAGGCTCCCGCCGGCCGCACCGCGGTCATCGCCTGGGCGGGCTACACCGCGCCCACCGGGGTCGGCATGGACGCGGCCACGGGCCGGATGGCGGTCGACGGGGCGGTCCGGCTGGAGGCCCTGACGGCGGCGCTGCCCGGCGACGCGCAGGTGGCGCTGTTCTGCCACAGCTACGGGTCGGTGGTGTGCGGGGTCGCCGCGCACGCGCTGCCGCAGCGGGTGACGGACGTGGTGGTGGCCGGCAGTCCGGGGATGCGAGCGGAGTCGGTGGCGGGGCTGCACACGTCGGCCCGGGTGTGGGCCACGCGGGATGCCGGGGACTGGATCGCGGACGTGCCTCACCTGGAGGTCGGCGGGGTCGGCCACGGGGCGGATCCGGTGTCGCCGGAATTCGGGTCGCGGCTGCTGTCCTCGGCCGGGGCGAAGCTCCACACCGGCTATTTCGAGCCAGGTACCGGATCCCTGGACAACTTCGCCAAAATCGGAACAGGCGCGTTCGGTTCCGTTGTGTGTGCGACCGGCGACGATGCGTGCCGCCGTGGAATTTCCGGGACAGACGGGGACTGACACGTGTAGAGCCTCGGAAAACGGGCTTCGCATCAAGGGGGACGCACGGGGGTGCGTCCCTTTACCATGTGCCGCATGGGTGACGTACTGGCCGGAAACCATGCCGTCTGGGAGTTCGACACGGACTCGGTGGTCATCCGCTTCGCACGGGGGATGCGAACGCCACGTCTCTGGCACGCCCTCGGGGTGCGGCGGATCCCCTTCGAGGCGTTGTCGGGGGTGACCGTGAACGCGACCGGATCCGGGGGGAAACGGGACTCGGTGGTCCTGCACGCCCTGCCGCGGGCGGGCGCGGATCCGTTGATGGAGGTCGCGGCCGGGCAGCTGCGCGAGGTCTGCGACCCGTACCGGCTGGTGCTGCCGGGCGACCGGGCCGGGCAGGCGGCCGAGTTCGCCGACGCCGTACGGGCCCGGCTGGGCCCCGGTCCGGACGAACCGGCGGAACGATTCCTCGTCCAGGTCCCGGAGCCTCCGCTCCAGCTGAAGGCGTACGACGCACGCCTGGCGTTCGACGGCTCGGCCGTCACCTTCCACTGGTCGCGCACGGGCGCCACGAGCGCCAAGTGGAAGGCCGGCGACCAGCGTTGTCCGCTGTCCGAGCTGTCCGGAGTCGAGTGGCGCACGCCCGAGGGCCCCGGCGGCCACCTGCGGCTGCTGCGCCGGGACACCGCCGCCGACCCGCGTCCCGACCACGACCTGGCGTCCGCGGTGTTCGGCGTCGGGTACGGGTCGCTGCACGAGTCGCTGCCGTTCGCGGCGGCCGTCCTCGCCGCCCTGCGCGGCCGCACCCCGGTGGCCTCGGTCCCAACGGCCCGTACCGACGAGCGCCTGCACCACCTGAGCGAACTGCACAGCGCGGGCCTGCTGACCGACGCCGAGTACACGGCGCTGCGCGACCGCTTCGCCGCCGGCGCCTGAGCTCCGCGGCCGGGCCGCGCCCCGGCACCGCCGCCCGGGGACGCCCCGGCACCGCCGCCGGGGGACACCGGCACCCCGGCGACGGTGGATCCGGACGGGCCGGCCGGCTCAGGCCTCGCGGGCCGCGGACGTCCAGGTCATGTCCGGGTAGCGGTCGCCGGCGACCTGGCCGGCGATCGGCTCCAGCAGGGCCAGCTCCGCGGGCGTCAGGGTGATCCGGGTCGCCGCGGTGTTCTCCGCGAGGCGGCCGGGCTTGCGGGTGCCCGGGATCGGGACCACCGTCAGCCCGTGCACCTGCGCCTGCTGGTGCACCCAGGCGAGCGCGATCTGCGCCGGGCTCGCGCCGTGCGCCTCGGCGATCTGCCGCACCGGCGCCAGCAGCGCCGCGTTGGCCTTGGCGTTGTCGCCGGTGAACCGGGGCTGGAAGCGGCGGAAGTCCGCCGCCGAGAGGTCGGCCGCCGCGTCCGCGAACGAGCCGGTCAGGAAGCCGCGCCCGAGCGGGGAGTACGGCACGAAGGCCACGCCCAGCTCCGCCGCCGCGCCCACCGCACTGCGCTCCACGTCCCGGCTGAACAGCGACCACTCCGACTGCAGCGCCGCGATCGGGTGCACCGCGTACGCCTCGCGCAGCTCGGCGCCGGTGACCTCGCTGAGCCCCAGAAGGCGCACCTTGCCCTCCTGCACCAGCTCGGCCATCGTGCCCACCGACTCGGCGAAGGGCACGGCCGGGTCGCGCCGGTGCATGTAGTAGAGGTCGATCACGTCGGTCCCGAGCCGCCGCAGGCTGTCCTCGACGGCCTGGCGGATGTACGCACGGTCGTTGCGGATGCCCCGGTACTGCGGGTCGTCGCTGCGCGCGATGCCGAACTTCGTCGCGAGGGTGATCTCGTCGCGGTGCTCGGCCACGAACGGCGCGAGGAACTCCTCGTTGGCGCCGCGCCCGTAGGTGTCCGCGGTGTCGAAGAGGGTGACCCCGGCCACCAGGGCCGCTTCCAGGGTGTCGCGGGCGCGCGCCTCGTCGGTCTCGCCGTAGAACTCGCTCATGCCCATGCAGCCGAGGCCCTGGACACCGACCAGCGGGCCCCCCTTGCCGAGTTCGACCTGCTCGATGGTGGTGTTCTGCGTCATTGCTGTGTCGCCTTCCCCGCGGTCGTGCCCATGGCATACATGTCGATCTTGAAGTCCAGTACGGCGAGCGCGTCGGTCAGTTCCGAGATCCGTGCGCGGACCTCGCGCCGCGTCTGCTCCAGCAGTTCGCGGCGCTGGTCCACGGTGTGCTCGCCCTCGCGCACGAGTTCGGCGTAACGGACCATGTCGGCCACCGACATCCCGGTGGCACGCAGCTTGCCCACGAAGGCAAGCCAGTGGAGGTCCTGGTCGCTGAACCGGCGCTGTCCCGAGTGGGAGCGGTCCACGTGCGGCATCAGGCCGATCCGTTCGTACCAGCGCAGGGTGTGCTGGGTCAGACCGGTCCGGGCCTCGACCTCGCTGATCGTGTACCGCGTCTGCGTCAGGCTCATGGCGACCACGCTAAAACCCTGGAGTGCACTCCAAGCAAGTAGGCTCGGCCGCATGGAGAGCGTGGAAACCCTGCACAGTCTGCGAACCGTCGAAAACTGGCCGGTACCGACCGCTGCGGCGGCCGTCGTGCGCGCCGACGGGAGCCTGGCCGGCTCCCACGGCCCCGTCGACCACCGTTTCGCGCTGGCCTCGGTGACCAAGCCGCTCGCCGCGTACGCCGCGCTCGTCGCGTACGAGGAGGGGGCGATCGAGCTGGACGAGCCGGCCGGACCCGAGGGTTCGACGGTCCGTCACCTGCTGGCGCACACCAGCGGCCTGGCCTTCGACGAACACCGCGCGATGGCCGCGCCCGGGACCCGGCGGCTGTACTCGAACGCCGGCTTCGAGGTGCTGGGCGACCACATCACCAAGGCCACCGGCATCCCCTTCGCCGAGTACCTGCACCAGGCGGTGTTCGAGCCCCTGGGCATGACGTCGACGACGCTGGAGGGCTCGCCCGCCAAGGACGGCGTCTCGACCGTGTCCGACCTCGTCCGGTTCGCCGCGGAGCTCCAGGCGCCGCGGCTGCTCGACGTGCGCACGGTCGCGGAGGCCACCTCCGTCGTCCACCCGGGCCTCAAGGGCGTGCTCCCCGGGTACGGGATCCAGTCCCCCAACGACTGGGGACTCGGCCTGGAGATCCGCGACGGCAAGACCCCGCACTGGACGGGCGCCTCGTCCTCGCCGCGCACCTTCGGCCACTTCGGGCAGGCCGGCACCTTCCTGTGGGTGGACCCGGACGCGCGCGCGGCGTGCGTGGCGCTGGCCGACCGCGCGTTCGGCCCGTGGGCCGTGGAGGCCTGGCCCCCGTTCACCGACGCGGTCCTCGCCGAGCTCGCCGGCCGCTGAGGCGGCACGGGACCCGCCCGGTCCGCCGGGGCGGCAGGACGCCCCTAGGGGGTGTCCTGCCGATCAGGCCGGATCAGGGAGCGGCGTCTGGTGCGTGCGATCGCAAGGCCGAGGAGCGAGTCGACGCGGAGCGTCGGCGAGTGACGAGAACGCGGCGAGCGCGCGTGCCCGGCCTGATCGGCAGGACACCCCCTAAGGGAGTTCCCAGATCAGCAGTTCCCCCGGGGACCCGGCGACGAGTTCAAGGTCCCGTTCGCCGGTGATCCGGGCCGCGTCCCCGGGTCCCAGCTCCTCCCCGTCCAGACGCAGGTCCCCGCGCACCACGTGCAGGTAGACCCGCTCCGCCGCCGGTACGGCGACCCGCTCGCCCGCGCCGGGCCTGCGGACGTGCAGGACGGCGCCGGCCGCGGGGACCTCGTACGGGGTGTCCTCTGCGAGCTGCGGGACGAGCGCGTACGAGGGCTCCCCGCCGGGGGCGGACGGCGCGAGCCACATCTGCACGAAGCGCAGCGGCGCCGCGCCGTCGTTGCGCTCGACGTGCCGGGCCCCGGATCCGGCGGCGAGGTGCTGCACGTCGCCGGGTCGGACCAGGGTGCTCTCGCCGGTGCTGCCCTTGTGCGTGAGCTCGCCCTCGACGACCCAGGTCACGATCTCGGTGTGGCTGTGCGGGTGCTCGTCGAAGCCCGCGCCCGGGGCGAGCGTCTCCTCGTTGCAGGCGAGGACCGGGCCGAAGCGCAGGTTCTCCGGGTCGTAGAACCCGCCGAAGGAGAAGGCGTGCAGGGTGGTGATCCCGGTGTCCGGGTCCCCGCCCCCGTAGCGGTCGGCTCCGCGGCGTACGTCAATCATGAGTGTCACCGTAGCCCCCCGGCGGACGGCCGCCGCGGGACCGGACTCCGCGCCGCCGTCCCGATAAGGCAGTCTTGTCCCGTGCCCCAACCCGAACGTGAGCATTCCCCCGCGCATCCCGCTCCCGCCCATCCGCACGCCGCGACGCTGCGCCGACTGGAGAAGTCCTCCGGCCGGCTCGCCGCCAACGCGATCGCCCGCATGGACGAGACCCTGCCGTGGTACCGGGCGATGCCCCCGGAGAACCGGTCCTGGATCGGCCTGGTCGCGCAGGCCGGTATCGCCGCGTTCACGGAGTGGTTCCGGCACCCGGAGACCCCGCAGGCGATCTCGACGGACGTCTTCGGGACGGCTCCGCGCGAGCTGACCCGCGCGATCACCCTGCGCCAGACCGTGGAGATGGTCCGTACGACCATCGAGGTCATGGAGGCCGCGATCGAGGAGGTCGCGGCGCCGGGCGACGAGTCGATCCTGCGCGAGGCGCTGCTGGTGTACGCCCGGGAGATCGCGTTCGCGACCGCCCAGGTGTACGCGCAGGCGGCCGAGGCGCGCGGGGCGTGGGACGCCCGGCTGGAGTCCCTCGTGGTCAACGCGGTGCTGTCGGGCGAGGCCGACGAGGGCGCGCTGTCGCGGGCGGCCGCACTCGGCTGGAACTCGCCGGAGCACGTGTGCGTGGTGCTCGGCACCGCGCCGGAGGGCGACAGCGAGCTGACGGTCGAGGCGATCCGGCGCGCGGCCCGGCACCACAAGCTCCAGGTGCTGACGGGCGTGCTGGGCGACCGGCTGGTGGTGATCGCGGGCGGCAGCGACAACCCGATCCAGGTGGCGAAGTCGCTGATCGGGCCGTTCGCGGCGGGCCCGGTGGTGGCTGGTCCGGTGGTTCCGGACCTGCTGAACGCGACCAAGTCCGCGCAGGCCGCGGCGGCCGGTCTGAAGGCGTGCACGGCCTGGCAGGACGCTCCGCGGCCGGTGCTGGCGGACGATCTCCTGCCCGAGCGCGCGATCGCCTCGGACCCCTCCGCGCGGGAGCAGTTGGTGGAGGAGATCTACAGACCGCTGGAAGAGGCGGGGTCGGCGTTGCTGGAGACGCTGAGCGTGTATCTGGAGCAGGCGAGCAGCCTGGAAGGGGCCGCGCGGATGCTGTTCGTACACCCGAACACGGTGCGCTACCGGCTCCGACGTGTGACCGACGTCACCGGCTGGTCACCGTCCGATGTCCGCTCGGCGTTCACTCTGCGGATCGCCTTGATCCTCGGGCGTCTGGCCGACGGCGATCCACAGTCCTAGACTTTTGTCGGACATCAACAATTACCCCGACGGTTCTTGGTCCCTGTCCCCACGGGCGGCGGGGACCATCCACAAGAGAGAGTGTGAGGGTGCTCGTACTCGTCGCTCCCGGCCAAGGCGCACAGACGCCCGGCTTCCTGACTCCCTGGCTCGACCTCCCCGGTGCCGCTGACCGCGTCGCCGCCTGGTCGGACGCCATCGGGCTCGACCTTGCCCACTACGGCACGAAGGCCGACGCGGACGAGATCCGCGACACGGCGGTGGCCCAGCCGCTGCTGGTGGCCGCCGGTCTGCTCTCCGCCTCCGCGCTCGGCGGCGGCTCCCGTGCGGCCTTCGGCGCCGTCGCGGGCCACAGCGTCGGCGAGATCACGGCCGCCGCGTACGCCGGTGTGCTGTCCGACGCGGACGCGCTGTCGTTCGTACGGACCCGCGGTCTGGCCATGGCCGGGGCCTCCGCCGTCACCGAGACGGGCATGGCCGCGGTGCTCGGGGGCGACCAGCAGGTCGTCGTCGCGCACCTGGAGAAGCTGGGTCTGACCCCGGCCAACATCAACGGGGCGGGCCAGATCGTGGCCGCGGGCACGATGGAGCAGATCGAGGCCCTGGTCGCCGAGAAGCCCGAGGGCTCCATGAAGGTCGTCGCCCTCAAGGTCGCGGGCGCCTTCCACACGCACCACATGGCTCCCGCGGTCGCCACGCTGGAGGAGGCCGCGCAGGCCCTCGTCCCGGCCGACCCGGAGCTGAAGTACGTCTCGAACAAGGACGGCCGCGTCGTCACCACGGGCGCCGACGTCGTCGCCCGCCTGGTCGGCCAGGTCGCCAACCCGGTCCGCTGGGACCTGTGCATGGAGACGTTCGGCGCGTTGGGCGTCACCGGGATCATCGAGCTCAGCCCGGGTGGCACGCTGACGGGTCTGGCCAAGCGCGCGCTGAAGGGCGTTCCGGCCGTGGCCCTGAAGACGCCGGACGATCTCGAAAAGGCCGCTGCGCTCCTCGCCGAGCACGCGGCCTGAGAGAAGGAGCCCACACAGCATGTCGAAGATCAAGCCTGCCAAGGGCTCCCCGTACGCCCGCATCCTCGGCGTCGGCGGCTACCGGCCGACCCGCGTGGTCTCCAACGAGGTCATCCTGGAGACGATCGACTCGTCCGACGAGTGGATCCGCTCCCGCTCCGGCATCGCGACGCGGCACTGGGCCTCGCCCCAGGAGACCGTCGCCGCGATGTCCGTGGAGGCCTCCGGCAAGGCGCTGGCCGATGCCGGGATCTCGCCCGAGCAGATCGGCGCCGTGATCGTCTCGACGGTCTCGCACTTCAAGCAGACGCCCGCCGTCGCGACGGAGATCGCGCACCGGATCGGCGCGGTCAAGCCGGCCGCGTTCGACATCTCGGCGGGCTGCGCCGGCTTCGGCTACGGCCTGACGCTGGCCAAGGGCCTGGTCATCGAGGGCTCGGCGCAGTACGTCCTCGTCATCGGCGTGGAGCGGCTGTCCGACCTGACCGACCTGGAGGACCGCGCGACGGCCTTCCTGTTCGGTGACGGCGCCGGCGCCGTGATCGTCGGCCCCTCGGACGAACCGGCCATAGGACCCACCGTGTGGGGTTCCGAGGGCGACAAGTCCGAGACGATCAAGCAGACCGTGCCGTGGGACGAGTTCCGCAGCACGGACAGCGCCCAGAAGTTCCCGGCCATCACGCAGGAGGGCCAGGCGGTCTTCCGCTGGGCCGTCTTCGAGATGGCCAAGGTGGCCCAGCAGGCGCTCGACGCGGCCGGGATCACCGCCGAGGACCTGGACGTCTTCATCCCGCACCAGGCGAACATGCGGATCATCGACTCGATGGTGAAGACTCTCAAGCTGCCGGAGCACGTCACGGTCGCCCGTGACGTGGAGACCACCGGCAACACGTCGGCCGCCTCGATCCCGCTCGCCATGGAGCGGCTCCTGGCGACCGGAGCGGCGAAGAGCGGCGACACCGCGCTCGTCATCGGCTTCGGGGCGGGACTCGTCTACGCCGCGACGGTCGTTACCCTCCCCTAGGGCTCCGGATCCGTATCCAGCCCTGTTCCACCCCAGTTAGCTAGAGAAGGAGCGCCACATGGCCGCCACGCAGGAAGAGATCGTCGAAGGTCTCGCGGAGATCGTCAACGAGATTGCCGGCATCCCGGTCGAGGACGTCGAGATCGGCAAGTCCTTCACCGACGACCTGGACGTCGACTCGCTGTCCATGGTCGAGGTCGTCGTCGCCGCCGAAGAGCGCTTCGACGTGAAGATCCCGGACGAGGACGTCAAGAACCTCAAGACGGTCGGCGACGCCGCCGACTACATCCTGAAGCACCAGGCCTGAGCCTGACGAGCGTTTGTCGCCACCTGGCGGTGGCGCCGTGACAATTCAGCACCCCCTGAGACGTGGAGAAAGAATTCCTGTGAGCCCGACCAATCGCACCGTGGTCGTCACCGGTATCGGCGCAACCACTCCGCTGGGTGGCGACAGCGCTTCGACCTGGGAAGGTCTGCTCGCCGGTCGTTCCGGCGTCAAGCCCCTCGAGGGCGAGCGGTTCGCCGAACTCCCGGTCCGTATCGCCGCCCCGGCCGCCGTGGACCCCAGCGAGGTCCTTCCGCGCCCGCTGGCCCGCAAGCTGGACCGCTCGGCCCAGTTCGCCGTCATCGCCGCCCGTGAGGCCTGGGCCGATGCCGGCTACACCGCCCCGGCGGGCGAGGACGCGTCCATCGCGCCCGAGCGCCTGGGCACCGTGATCGCCTCCGGCATCGGCGGCGTCACCACCCTGCTCGACCAGTACGACGTACTGAAGGAAAAGGGCGTGCGCCGGGTCTCCCCGCACACCGTCCCCATGCTCATGCCGAACGGCCCGTCGGCCAACGTCGGCCTGGAGGTCAACGCCCAGGCGGGCGTGCACACCCCGGTCAGCGCCTGCGCCTCCGGCGCCGAGGCCATCGGCTACGCCGTCGAGATGATCCGTACCGGCCGTGCCGACGTGGTCGTCGCGGGCGGCACCGAGGCGGCGATCCACCCGCTGCCGATCGCCGCGTTCGCCAACATGATGGCGATGTCCAAGAACAACGAGAACCCCGAGCGGGCCTCCCGCCCGTACGACAAGGCCCGTGACGGCTTCGTCCTCGGCGAGGGCGCGGGCGTCGTCGTCCTGGAGTCCGCCGAGCACGCCGCCGCGCGCGGCGCCCGGGTCTACTGCGAGGTGCTGGGCCAGGGCCTGTCCGCGGACAGCCACCACATCGCGCAGCCGGAGCCGACGGGCCGCGGTGTCGCGGCCGCGGTGCAGAACCTGCTCGACAACACGGGCCTCGACCCCGCCGAGCTGGTGCACGTGAACGCGCACGCCACGTCGACCCCGCAGGGTGACACGGCCGAGCTGAAGGCGCTGCGCAAGGTCCTGGGCGACGACCTCGACCACATCGCGATCTCCGCGACCAAGTCGATGACCGGTCACCTGCTGGGCGGCGCCGGCGGTATCGAGACCGTCGCGACCGTGCTCGCGCTGTACCACCGGCTGGCCCCGGCGACCATCAACGTCGACGAGCTCGACGAGGACATCGACGCGGACATCGTCGTCGGCGAGCCGCGCAAGCTGCCGACCGACGGCAAGATCTCCGCGATCAACAACTCGTTCGGCTTCGGCGGCCACAACGTCACCCTGGCGTTCCGCACCGTCTGACGCCTGACGTCCCCCTGCCCAAGG